>JAPYPO010000231.1 GCA_029937645.1 Candidatus Hydrogenedentota bacterium | reverse complement strand
CGTTACTCCTCGCTGTATGTTGTCCGATCGTCGCGACGGCTCAGGATACGTCCTCAGCGGCTGTCGGTGGGAGTATGGGCAGCGGTGAGTATCTTGGATTGAACGCAGGCGGCCTCGGGGCGCAAGGGGCGATGGATGACTTTCGAATCTACGACCGGGCGTTGTCGGAGTCGGAGATTCTGGCCCTACTGTAGCCTGAAATAGCGGGGCAGGATTCGAACCTGCGACCTTATAGTTGCCACGTTGGTTATCCTAATCTTGCTGGGCCTTAAGTTTCTGTTGCATTGTATCGATTTTCTGTTGAACGCTGTCCCGCCAAGCCTCGTCTGCCTCAATGGAAAGGGCTCGGTCGAGCATTTGAACGGCCGTTTCAAAATCCTGAAATACCTCATACATCAGGCTAAGCTGAACATATACGGCGCGGGCGTCTTCCGGACGCATGGAGGTTTGCTGTGCCCGCGCGGCAAGCAGGTCCACCGCCCAGGAATAATCCGCCGCCACCCGTGCTGGATTTGGGTCGAGAGTGTGGTCGCGTTGAAGCGCGCTCACGAGTCGCGACACTCCCTCGACGATGCCGTTCTTATCTTTTTGGAGTCCAACGGCGACGGCTTGGATGAGCTCGGGTAGCGTTTCGTCTGCGTTCTCTTGCCGCGCGACCGCCTGGATGAAAATACCGTTGACCGCTTCTTCACGGTCATTGGCTTGGGCAAAGAGGTGGTATTGCGCCCACGCCTCGATCCGCGCGGGGTGCGCCAGTACGATCTCTTGAAATGCCTTCTCCGCACCGGAATCGTCTCGGTACACCGTGTGTAAGATATCTGCCCGCAATAGGCTCAGGGCGACTGCCGCTTCCAGTTTGTCTTGCGTGTTGCTCAATCGTTCGATACACCATTCGAGACTGTCTATAATCGCGTCGTACCCGCTCGATCCTTGACTGGAATCGAGCAATCGTGAGCCGGTCGTTAGCAGAAGCATCCACGATTCTTCGCTCTCTGGATTTGATTCGAGAGCGTGTACAAGGGCATCTTGCGCCGCGTACACATCGTGTCTTGCTAGACCAATCTTGGCAAGCAGTAAATAGAGCGCTTCCTTTTCGTCGCTGCCATACTCGATGGCTTTTAGGAGATAGCCTTCGGCTTTTTGTCGAACCTCGTTCTTCCTCTCTATGGTTTCATCGGGGCTGGATCCGGTCTGCCAATTCGCTTGGAGTAAGAGTGCTCTTCCAAAAAGCTCATGGGCCTCGGGAAGCTGTGGCGCGATTCGGATAACCTGTTCGACCTCGCTGACCGCTTCTTCCAGGAAAGCTAATGCTTCTTCGTCTGAGGATGACGTTGCCTGGTTTATCAAGGCCTGGGCCTTTCGGGTCCGCGCATGAATAAAGTTGGGATGCAACTCGATGGTTCGGCCGAAATACCTCGCTTCGTCGTCAAGACGGCCCATCCCCTTAGCGGTTATGCCAAGAAAATAGGGGTGAATCCAGTCGTACGGTGCCAACGATGCGGCTTTGGCGAACGATTCCGTGGCCTCGGCGTGGGCCTCAAATTTCAACGCCCCGAGTCCGCGTTGGTGAAACAACTGAGCCGAGAACTCGCGAATGCCAAGGACTGGGATGATGAGGGCACACCCCAATACGAACAGCCGCCGCGCGATGGGAAACCACTCATACCGGAAAGCGCAGCGAACGGTAGGGGCTTCACGCTCGCGCCACACGCCAGCCATCGTACCCGCGATGAGAAACAACAGAACGGCGGACACCGGGGCGTGTAGGTTGAATCCAGCGAAGCCATCCACCAAAAACGCGAGGAAAAATGCAGCCATCGTCAGCCCAAAGGATCGGTGCCCCGAGTTACGTGGCCTTAGCCCTAAGGAGAGGCCATAGTATATGCCAATAACCAGAATAGTGATGTAGGCGATGGCCGCAGGCAGCCCCGCTTCCGTAGCAATTTCAAGCGGCTCATTATGAACATAGGCGTTCCTTCGGTTCAGATCCGTGAATACCGTTTTCTCTAGGGTTGTCCAATACTCCGGACTATGGACCCGATACATTCCTGGACCATGGCCCACCCATGGCCTGTCCTGAATCATGCGGCAGGCCCCGTAGAAGGAATTGAAGCGAAAGACCAGGCTCTCATCTTGGGGATAGATCTGTCCCGTGTTCAACTTGGTAATCGTGGCGACCGTCGCGATTCCGACCATGGCTGTAACGAGTAGCGCGGCAAAGGTCAATACAATAACGTGGGACAGCTTCTTGACTCTTCGCGAAACAATCGTGACTACCAATACAAGCGCCGCGGCGCCAACCAGCGCTATCAACGAGCCGCGAGTCTTGGCAAGCGTAAGAAGACCTAGGAGGAGAGGAATGCAAAGAATAGCCCAGCGGCCTTTTCGCTGTGTACTTAGGCCAACCGCCAAGATGATCGTGGGCATGAAGACATGGGACGCAAGGTTGGGGTTGCCGAAGGTCGCCGGCGCGTCATGCAGCATATTCGTGGGGTCAATCCAGGGAAATGGATCCGATCCCATGTGTTGAGCGAGGCCGTACACGGCCGCAATAGACACCGCAACGCAGATCACGCTTATCAAAGTCCAAACTTGTTTGGGCGTCTGGTAGGCATCGGCGGCAGCAAGGAACAGGATGAACAGTGCGGCCGTCTTGATAAATTCGCGGCTGAGGCTATAGCCCATATTGCCCGAGTAAAAAGCCGCAGCCAGATTGAAAACTAAATACGCAATGAAAAGAGGAAGAAGAGCCGATGATCGCCGGGCTTCCCCTCTTGCGCAGCGGGGAGTAAAGAGCCACAGAGCGAGCGCGGCAAAGGCAAATAGCTCGTAAATCAGAATCTTGATATCGACTGCCGAATTAGGGCTGTACGGAGAAATCGCGAGGACCACGAGAAACGCGAGCGATGCGAGCAGACACCGATTTGTCTTGGCGAGGCGTGAATCCATTACTTTTCCTATGAATCGTTTGCCGGAGAAGAGCGACGTGGGTCTTCAAACAGATAATGAGTATCGTAGCAAGAGGCATTCAGTCCGTGCCAGCGCCAACGGCTGCGAGTACCCTGCGCATTGCGCTAAGGCGCCAGGGACGGCGGCAGTCCTCCGTCGAAACGGCCCTCGGGGATCTTAAGCATGACCACGTCTTCGATCTGCACACGGCCTTTGCTGCCTGCGCGTCTCTCAATAAATAATGCGTGGAAGGAAATTGGGGGCGTGGCGCTCTCGCCGAATAGATTGGGAAAGGTCGCCGTAAACGTTGTTTCTACCCAATCGCCCATCGGCGGAGTTGCACCTAGAATCTCTGATCGCAGCCCTTCGGAATTGGTTAATCGCAACCTGAAACCGACCTGCGGAGGTGGCGCGCCACCCTCGGCTATCCGTTTAGTCATTGCGCTTACCCAAACAGTCTGGCCGTCTAGCTCAGGCCGCACCGGAATCAAGCCGACGATCCTTGAGCGGTGATTCATGCCCGATGGAAGCTCCAGGTCCTGCCCGCTGTGAAAGCCCTCTGATGTGGGGGAGATAGCCTTGCCCGAGACGTACCAGTTTGGCGATTGTTCTTTCCCTGGTTTTTCGTTACCTAAAAGATTCTCTGCGGGTGGAAAGACACCCACAGCGCACCCGTCGATCAGGATGGGGCTGCTCTCGTCGGCACTTGAACAATGGACCCCAACGGTGATCTGTCCTGTTGGATTTGCCGTAATAAATGTCAAAGACTGGTAAGACCATTGTGACATTGGGCCGCTCACAGCCTCGCCACGCAACAGGGTATTCCCAGCCAGATCCCGCACTTCCAGAGCCGCTTCACTTGCTTCGGGAATAAAGAGGAGGGCGCTGAACGAATAGAATGTTCTAGGCTCGAGGGGCAGCGTCTGTGAGACAAAAACTTCTCCCCTTGCCGAAGGCAGCACTTGATAACAGAAACGTCCGTCCGCCGACAGCCGGTCTGTCGTACTGCACACGGATGAGTTACCGTCACTCACGTTCCAGTAATCTTCCCCCTCCTCAAAACCTGGGTTTGCCAGGCCGTTATAGTTGGGGACTAAGCCTTTCGGGAACCGCAAAAGGGGAACAGGCGGAAATTCGATCAACGTGCCCGGTGGAGGGGGCGTTGCGTATCGTTGCAGCGCAGGCGGGACCGCCTCAACTTGGACCGCCTCTTCGCTTTCCTCTGCGCATCCCACCCCTAAAACGGAGACGAGCGCCGCGCTCAGATATATCGATGCGATTCTAGTAGAGCTTCTCATGTTTGACGGCCCAAGACCATGCGCCCTCAACTATTTCGCTAATGAGCGGCAAGATGATTCGGACCCTGGTCTGGTTTCCGCGGGTTCTTTAATCCGTGTCAGTTAATCCGTACACAGGGCCGTAATCAATGTAACCGTGGCCACTCGCGATTAGTTCAACGAGGGTAGCATATTTTCGCGCGGTATTGATAGCTCCTGCGCACGCGTTCTAAAACGATCTCCGGTCTTGGAACCGCTATTTCGAAAGGGGCGGCACAGGTATTTTCGAGTCCAGAGGAACTTGTTCTCAACGGGCCGTTAGCAAAAAAGATGAACGAGGCGGACCTGGAAACAACGGACTCCGAGAACCGGTGCGATGTCCGGGTCTGCGGAAGCGTTTCCCGTTACGCGTGCGGCTGCAGTAGTTGGGTGAAGCTCAGAGGCTACAATCCCGAGCTTGAGCAGTTCCCCGTGGATCTTGGGTGCATCCCCCGAGCGGATTGGCATCGGCCATCTTGAGGATGATCGCCTTTACGTCGAGATCCTCCGTAAGTCTCCCGCTGGCGCCCTGGGACTTCCGAGGCCAGTAGAGATTGAAGGCCTTTTTATGCCAGCGTACTGCCATTTTCGGCTGTACAATGAGAAGGGCGTTTCGCCATCCCGACCAGGTACGAGGCATGACCACCCAGAATAACCGGTCGCGCTCCTTGAGTTTCGGACGCTTCTGGCTTTTCTTGAGCACGATGAGTTGCTGGCGAAGAGCAAGATTCTCAGCCGCCAAATACGCGACGATAGTGAGCCTTTGAGAGAGCCATCCAGAGCAGTTTCTGGTGATTTTGAGCACCATCGAAGCTTACGCGGTCAAGGATGTAAGTTCAATGACACCAACGTGTACGAATAAATTCGAGATACAGTTTTGGGTTCTGAAAACTAGGTTTCCATGCGACTGCTTCGCCGATTCTTCGGCTTCGTTTGCACCTCCACGCGAGACGACACCCTGATGCCGGTCCTTCCGTTTGGATTACCGGCTTGATTCTGATTAGCTCGACGAAGATCATCAGAATAATAATGAGATTTACGCGGATACATTCTTGCACCCGCCACGCGTCCTACATTATTGTGCCCGCCAGTCGCGAAGCGTATTTCCCGTCACCGTCCGGCATGTGATAAACTGGCCGTTTGAGCTGCCACACAATGAGTGTGGAGCACGGTGCAGAAGTAGGGAGTGGATGCTTTGTCGCTTGAAATCGAAGACACGTTATCATTGCCGATTCTCCTTGCATGGTTTCGGGCCAACTGTATCAAGATATTCCTCGGGGGCGTCGTTTTCGGGCTTGTTTCAATTCCACTAACTCTTATCAAAAAAGAAACTTATGAATCCGCAGCTACGCTATTGGTTGCTCCCCCCATGTTCAAAGATCGCGACGAGACGACCATTTCGCGAAATACTGCGGGCCAACACAACCGATCCATCGCGGAATTGATGCCGCGGACCTTGCCCGTGGAAGCCTATAAGGCGATTGCGCTTTCCGGTCCCATTCTCGCCCAGGTGATCAATGAGGTTCCCCTCGATATTGGGATCGCAGTCCTCCAGGAGCGGCTCGACGTCGAATTGATCAAGATGGACGGAGTCTTAGCAACTACGGGGATGGTTTATACTCAGGCGCTCATGTTCCGCGCGAAAGCGCACACTCCGGAGTTGGCCGCCAAGACGGCTCAAACATGGGCGGAGATTTTCAAAGTCCAGGTTGACGAAGTAGCGGCAAAGGGGATCAAAGACACCTTCGCTCTGTTGGAGACCCTGCATGGTCACTCGAAAAAAGAGCTCGAGCTGTCGGATGTTGCCCTCGCGGAGCATAAAAAGGCCTGGAATTTGGGACTCATTCAGGCTCAATTGGCCACGAAACAGACTCAATACACAGAATTCGAACGTAGTCTGAATGAAATCGAGTTAAGTCTCGCGGCGCAAGAAATGAAGTTGAAGGTGCTCGACAAGGAAATCGAGAGAGAACCCCAGAAAATTGTCTATTTCCGTGCGCCATCCGATGACGCCTATTGGATCGCAGGTCTTCACCAGGAAGACAGTTCAACGATCGAACCCGAGCGAGGCATGCGCACGGAAGTTTCGAATCCGATCTACCTCCAAATCAGGACCTCTGTCGTAACAACCCGGGAGGCAATCGGGGGACTTCGGGTGACGAAAGACACGACCGTTGCCAAACTCGTCGAGCTGGAGACGGAAATGACGGCGCTCATGGAGAAGCTCTACGACAAAACCGTCGAACGCAGCAAGTTCACGCGGGAATCAGACAGCCTGAAATCCAGCTACTCCGTCGTGCGCTCAGAGTATGAAAGAGGGCGTATGGCCCATCAGACTCAATCGAGCGATATCGTGATCGCGGGGGCGGCAGTTCCAGTC
>JAPYPO010000230.1 GCA_029937645.1 Candidatus Hydrogenedentota bacterium | reverse complement strand
GAGTCTACGTGAGCACGAGTATGTCGGCCACGGTCGGCGCATCTACCAGACGGGGCTGCATGTCCCTTTAATTATTAGCGGCCCCGCTATCGCCCCGGGTCGCAGTACCATGCCGGCACGAGGGATCGACCTGGCCCCCACGCTTTTCGGGCTGGCCGGCCTATCCGCGGAAGCGGGCATGGCGGGGCTGGATCTTCTTTCAACATCGATCCCGATGAATCGAATTCGCGTCGTCGAAACATACGGGGGTGCCGTGCCCAACGTCCCGGGCGCAAAGGCCATGATGGCTTCGCGGCCACCGCAACGGCAGGGCGCGTTGGCCGACGGCTGGAAGCTGATTCTCAACGGCAGTCGAACGGAACTCTTCCATCTGGCGGAAGACCCGATGGAGGAGCATGATCGTTCGGCAGCGGAAACAGAACGCGTGGCCACCCTGCGCGCGGTCATTCGCCTTTGGGACCAGGAAACAGCGACGACCTCGTCCCAGGAGGCGGAGTTGTCTGAAGACGACCTAGATGCCCTCGAGGCGCTCGGCTACTTGGGCCAATAGGGAGTTGGGCCAATAGGGAGCGACGGGTAGACTTATTCCAGCCCTTGCTAGACTTGTCCTCACCGGCTATCTAGTTGGTGAAAACGGTGAGCTTGTCCCCTATTTGGAGGACGGGGGACTCGGTCCAGCCGTTCCAGTCGAAGAGTTCTTCCAGGTTGACGCCGTAGCGCTTGGCGATGGTGCTGGCGCTTTCGCCGCTGACAACGTCATGTTCTACGCGTTTACCCGCCGGAGATTTGGTGATGGATCCGGATGAAGGCGCGGGCGTGGCGGCAACCGCTGCACCGCTCCCGTAGAGTTTGAGTTCGTCGCCCACATGGATGGTGGACGATTTGCTCAGGCCATTCCACGCAAGAAGATCGTCGAGTTTCACGCCGTTCCGCGAAGCGATTAGCCCTGGGTACTCCCCCTTTGCCACGCGGTGAATGGTCGCCTCGCCCGAGGGCAGGGCGCTCACTACAGCAGGGCGTGTCGGAGAGACATACAGCGTGTCGCCTACATGAATGACGTCACGCCGCCCGAGGCCATTCCACTGTTGGAGATTTGATACGTTGACCCCGTTGCGCGAGGCAATGCGTGAGAGGCTGTCTCCTCTGCGAACGGTGTGCGTCGACCGTCGGCTTCCCGTCGAAGCGGCTCGCCGTGTCTTGGCCCGCCCGCCCGAGGGCTGGTCGACGCCAGGCAGAACCAATCGCTGTCCGATCTGGATGCGGCGGGCTGAACGAATGTTGTTGGCCTCCATAAGCGCGCGGGTGGAGATGCCATGCTGTTTCGCGATCTGCGAGGGGGTCTCGCCTCGCTCGACGATATGGCTGCCTTCGCGCAACGGTTTGACCTTGCGTATGGCCGACGCCATTTTGCTGCGGGATGGCGCGGGAACATACAAGATATTTTCCCCATTCCGTGGAGTCTTGCCCCGGATGTATTGGGGGTTTAGTGTGGCAAGCGTGTTGCGGGGAAGACCGGCTTCAGACTCCAGTTCGCGTAGGGAGTAGGGGCCTTTGACACGAATGGTCACGGTATTCTCAGGTGCTTGGGGCCGTTGCTCGAATCCGTAGCGCTCGGGATTCTTTGCCACAATGATGCTGGCCGCGAGCTTGGGGTAGAACTTCTTCGTTTCACGCGGGATGCGCCGTGCGCCGCCGCGCGTCTCAAGCAGCCGCCACAGGTCGGTCTCACCGCCGCCTGCCGCGATGGCTCGTCCGACGCCGTTCTCGCCCATGTTGTATGCCGACACGGCCAGCGGCCAATTCCCGTCGAACAACTCGTAGAGCGTCTTCAGGTATTGCACCGCCGCTTGGGTCCCCATCTTCCAATCGTAGCGCTCGTCGACTTCCGAGGTGACATCGAGGCCAAAGCGTCGGCCGGTCGGGCGCATGAATTGCCACATGCCCCCGGCACCCGCGCGGGAATTTATTTTAGGGGTAAACTGACTCTCGACCATCGCGAGCCACGCCAGGTCGCGGGGAAGGCCGGCCTTGTCAAATTCAGCCTGGATATACGGAAGGTACTTGTAGCTGCGGTCGAGGCCGGCCTGAAAGTTTTTCGGATAATTCTTTTGAATCGCCTCGATCTCGGCCACAATTCGGTCGTTGATGGGATTGGGAATGTCTAAATCCGACATGGGCTTAAATTCGAGCGCCCGGACATCGAAGTCCGGCGGCACGGTGCGGGCTACTTCCGTCGCGCTGCTCGAGGTCGCCGCGAGGATACGCTGGAATTCCTCACCAAGATCGTAAAAGACCGACGGCGGGAGGTCGGACTCGATAAGGAAGTCGAGCATCAGGTTGTAGTGGCGCAGGGAGGCTTCCAAGTCCCCCTTTTCATAGGCAACACTGGCCTCGTCGAAGGCGTTGCGGGCATCCGCAAGTAATTCTTCCGTCGGGCGGGGCCGCACGAGCTTCAGGATGGTTTCCGTGCTTGGCGGCGTGTCAGAGGCGTTGAGCGCCTGTGTGCCTGTGGTCGAATTTGTGGCGCATCCGGTGTATAGCAGCGTAGCGATCAAGGCGATTGCTGCGTTTGAAAATAGAGTCTTCACGAATAGATGCTCCTGTTTTCTTCTAATCTTGTGGGTAGGCTGGTCCCGCCTTTATATCGTGAGGGCGCGACAGTGTAAACAACGAAGGAGACACGGTCAAGGGGGGACAGGGCTATATTTTTATTTTTCCGTCTTCTAAATTGACGCTATTCGGCGGTCCGAGAGCATTGCCCATCGATTTCAGGCATCCGCGAATCCCAGTTGCGAATACTACTAAAATGTCAGGACTCGACAAAAGCCAGTGCCATTCGTTAGGTATTCCCTACCGCAGCTCGACTTGGCCGCCAAGGCTTTGCAGGGCTTCCACGAAACCGGGATAGGTGACGGAAGCGGCCTCCGCGCCTGTAATCGTTGTTTCTCCAGAGGCTTGCGTAGCGGCGATGGCGAGGGACATGACGACCCGGTGATCGCCGTGGCCTTCGACGATTGTACCCTTCAGATCGCTAGGGCGAACGACCAACCCGTCCGGACGCTCCTCGATATCAGCCCCCATTTTTGCCAGTTCTTCCGCCATGACGGCGATGCGGTCAGTTTCCTTCAATCGCGCTTGGGGGACATTTACGAGGCGCGTGTCGCCCCGGGCGAAACATGCGGCTACGGCCATCATCGGTAGAGCGTCGGGCGTGGCATTGAGGTCTAGCTCGCAGCCTTCGAGCGTGCCGACACGAACGGACACGCCGGCTTCGGCGATCTCGACTTCCGCACCCATGGCGCGAAGATAGTCCACGACCGCCTTATCGCCCTGCGTATCGTTCATGTCGAGGCCCAGGCTGGTCACGTCGTTACCGGCGAGCGCGCCCGCAGCAAGAAAGAAGGTTGCGGAAGAAAAATCGCCGGGAATGCGGCGGTCGACCGGCGTGTAGGATTGTCGGCCGGGCACGCGGAATTCGCTGTAGTCGTTGTCGTACTCGACTCGAATGCCTTGACGCTTCAGCCAGTCCAGCGTGATCCCCACGTAAGGCTGTTCGTTGAGCAACGGAACTTTTATCACGGAATCGCCGATAGCCAAGGGAGTACACATGAGCAGGCTCGTCACGTATTGACTGGTAACCGCTTCGATGGACGTCTCGCCTCCGGTGAGCGTGCCTTTGACGCGAAACGGGGCGCAGCCCGAGCCGCTCAACGATTCGACCGTCGCGCCGAGGTCGGTGAGCGACGCCGCCAGCGGTCCAGCGGGACGTCGTTGGATTTGTTCGTCGCCGGTAAGCGTCGCGCCGCCCGATTCGATGAGGGCGCAAGACCCCAGGGCGATTCGCAAGGTCGTCCCCGAGTTGCGCACGTCAATCGTGTCTTCCGGCGGCTGGAAGACGCCGCCCGTTCCCGTGACGCGCCAGAGCCCCTGTTCCTTCTCGAAGGCAGCGCCCAGGGCGGTATACGCGTCAATGGCGGCTTGCGTATCGTTCGATTCCAGAGGCTCGCGGATCCGGCTTTCACCGGACGCAGCCGCCGCAATGGCCACGGCCCGAATCGTATGGGACTTGGAGCCGGGTATTTCAACGTTGCCGCGCAAGGCGGAAGGTTTACAATGAAGATTCATGAATGAACGCCAGAACTAGCCCGAACATCTCACCGTCTCGCTACGAAACCCGGCGAGAAATTTCGGGCTGGATGGTTATAGGAAGTTTCGCGGGAGAACCTGTAGTATACCCTTTGGATAGACGTACGTTACAGAATCAACGGGCTTCACGGCGGGTGCTTTCGAAAAAGAACTGTCCATGACTGTTGAACTCCATAGCGCGGCGAAGCGAGGCGACTTAGACGCCGTCCGGGATCTGCTCGACACCGGAACCCCGGTGGGTGGCACGGACGACGACGACACGACGGCGCTCCACTGGGCGATAGCGCGTGCGCACGACTCGGTTATCTCGCTCTTGCTGGACCGCGGCGCAAATGTGAATGCGGAGGACGATGAGGGCCAGCGTCCGCTCCACTTGGCCGCGCGCAAAGGGCACACGAATTCCCATACGCTTGAGCGCCTCCTCGCAATGGGTGCGGATCTTCATGCGAAGACGGAATCGGGCGCGACGGCCTTGCACCGTGCGTCGCAACGGGGCCGGGAGGATTTCATTCGATTGCTCATCGATGCGGGGGCTGACGTATTCGCAAAGAACGACGCGGGTCAGACGGCTTTCGATGTGGCCGTTGCGCGAGGCCGAGATTCCGCGGCGGAGTTGCTGCGCCAAATCGCTTCTTTCCGGGAGCATAGCTAAGCGCCATGGCCCACCTCTATCGATTTTTTGTGCCGGGCGGAATGGCCGAGGGCGCCGTGGTTGAACTGCCGGACGAGGAGCGCCATCACGCGTTGCGTGTCGCACGGGTCAAGGTTGGCGAGGTGGTATCGCTGTTCGATGGAACCGGTCGCGAATATTCGGGCGCGGTGACATACACTGAACGCCGCGCGGTAGGCGTAAAGATAACGCACGTTTCAGAGCCCGACGCTTCGCCGACCCGTCTGACGATTATCGCGGCTGCGCTTCACAAAGAGAAAAGCACCGCCACGCTGATTCGCCGTTGCACAGAATTGGGGGTAACCACCTTCCGGTTTTTCAAGGCGGCGCGTTCCGAACGGCTGCCGAAGCGGTCGAACAAATGGGAGAAAGCGGCCATCGAAAGTTGTAAGCAGTGCGGCCGACTGCGACTGCCTTTGTTCGAGGTCCACAGCAGTCTCCAGGAGGCCGTTGACGCATCGGATGCGCCGATTCTCGTCGCTACGCCGGATCACGAGCCGATACCCATTCGCAAGGCGCTCGGCGGAGCGCTCGCGGCTTCCGTTGTCGTCGGTCCAGAGGGTGGTCTTACGCCGGAGGAAGTCCACCTCGCGATGGCCTCGGGCGCCCTGCCGATATCGCTCGGGCATTCTATTCTGCGCGCGGAGGTTGCAGCATCCATGGCAACGGCCCTTGTTCAGTACGAATTGGGCGCGCTGGGCCCGACCGATTCGCATCCGAGAAATCCCTAGCGGCGTGCTGGGCGGGGCCAAAACAGCCCCTTGTGCAACATCCACTGTTGTATTCACAATTGACAAATTGCTGTGTATTGTGATAGCTTAATCTACGTAAATACCGGCTGGTTCCACGATCTGCGATGTGAACCGGACGCTGTGGGCGTTGGGATTAGACCCTCCTGACGAAGCCCCATGCCGCTGTTAACGCCCCATATTTGGGCCAAACTTATTTCGGTTTTTTGAATATGTCGAAACGGGGTAATTAAGATCATGCGACGACTAAACACTCTCTTGGTTGCAGGGATAGGTTTTGCCCTTTTGGCAGGCAACGCGGCGGCGTGGGGGCCGAAGGCGCGAAAGGCCATTACGTACGCAGCGCTGCAGGTCATTCGCCAAGATTTTCCGGACGTATTCAAAGCGGAGATATCCAACTACGAGACGGATCTCTTCCGTGGCGCCGAAGATGGCTACTCGGTTGTCAAAGAATCGTTGGCCATCGAGAAAGACTCGCAGGCCATCATCGCGATTGCCCATGAGATTCAGCTACTACGGGCGGTGCGAGAAGACGGCGCTGGAAGTTATTTTGCCTACCGAAACGGGGTGTTGGCGGGCCTCATTGCGGATACCATATTGCCTCATGGCATCGCCTACCTACCCTCTGATGCGGAATTAAAGGTCCGGATAGACACGGATCTGGAAAGCCAACTCGATGAATTGCGTGCCGTGCGCACGGCTGGCCGCACTGTTTTCTTGCACAACGTGTCGCAGTACTTCCGTGAACAGCGGCTTTTTTTCGCGGACGACAGCAAGATGATCCGCGACGACTACAAGCGAGGCCGCGGTGGTTCCGGCCTGTTGGGCGAGGCGGCGCAGGGTTATTTTTCACGCTCTGTGGAAGCGGTCGTCAACGCGTGGTACACCATTCTTACGACCACGGTATCGGCCAAAGATGTCCTGCCGTCGCCTCCCATTCTGACCGAGTACAGCGTGAACGAAATAGGCTACCTTCTTGACGTGAAAGAGAATTTCAAGCAGGCGAACCGGGCCTATCGCGTGTTTTCTCGGGTGAACAACGGTCGGGGAAAGCCGTACGAAATAGTCGGTGACCTGTCCTATGC
>JAPYPO010000229.1 GCA_029937645.1 Candidatus Hydrogenedentota bacterium | reverse complement strand
GAATACGAGGGAGAGCATTTTCGACACCCTCCGCCGCAAGGAAACATGGGGAACCACAGGACCCCGCATTAAAGTTCGTTTCTTCGGAGGCTTCGATATGGCGGGTGTAAATCCCGGCGAAGCAGGGTGGATCGAAGCGGCTTATGAAAAGGGTGTCTCTATGGGCGGCGAACTAAAGCCCGCCGATGGAAGCAACGCGCCGACATTCGCTCTCTGGGCGATGAAGGATCCGGATACCGCGAATTTGGATCGGATTCAGATCGTGAAAGGGTGGTCCGTGGGCGGCGTTAGCCATGAGCAGGTCTACGATGCGCTATGGTCCGGCAATCGGGTGAAGGATCCTGAAACAGGTAAGCTTCCGGCGGTTGGGAACACGGTAAACCTGGAGACGCTCGAATACTCCAACTCGATTGGCGCGGTGGAACTGAAAGGTACTTGGACGGATCCTGATTTTAATCCAAATCGAAATGCGTTTTACTACGTGCGCGTTCTGGAAATCCCGACGCCCCGTTGGAGCATGTTCGACGCGAAGTTGTTGGGGGTTCCGCACCCTCCAGATGTGCACAAGACGATCCAAGAACGCGCCTACACGTCACCGATCAGGTACGACCACCATTAGCTAGCCCCGCTCGTCCGAAGATGAAAGAGCATAGCTCCCACGACGTAGGCCGTGAACGATCACCAGAATACACTTCTCGACCCAGCAACAAGTGGAGACGCCCATGCGCGCAGTCGTTCAACGAGTAACCGAAGCATCCGTGACGGTGGAGGAATCGGTGGTAGGCCGGGTTGGGGTTGGATTGCTGGTCTACCTTGGCGTCGCCCACGACGACACCGCCGAAGACGCGCGGAACATGGCGCAAAAAATTGTCGGGCTCCGCATTTTCAACGACCCCGAGGGCCATTTCAACTTGGCCCTTAAGGATGTCGGCGGAGGCATTCTACTCGTCTCCCAGTTCACCCTCTACGGCGATTGCCGGAAAGGACGCCGCCCATCCTTCGTAGACGCCGCGCGCCCGGAAACGGCCATCCCCATTTATGAACAGACTATAGAATTCCTGCGCGCCGCGGATGTTGCCGTAGAGACGGGCGTCTTTGGCGCGCATATGGATATTCGATCAAGCAACGACGGCCCTGTCACAATTCTCATCGACTCAACGAAGACATTCTGAACGCCCAGCACACAAGGCCCCACCAGATCTAATAATGTGACTCAATATTGATGCCTCATTACATTCTAGAAATTATGGCGAGAAAATTGAGCAAGAAATGGACTGATGTAAACGTCTCCATAAGCCTCATCAACTACGAGTCCCACGAATAGAATGGATACAAGCCCCTCACTCCGAATTCTCATTGCCGGTACCGGCCGCCTGGCCGTGTCCCTCATGGAACCCCTGCTCGCGTCGCGCCACCAGGTGATTGGCCTGCTGCAGAACGCACGGCCTACAAGCAAGTTTCGTCGCGCCATCCTACCTTGGGAAGCGAGGCTCACCCATTCCGCCGATAGCCCTGCGCGTCTCGCCGCCGATAACCGTATACCGATTCTGTGGCTCGACACGATGGATGAATCGGAACTCGCGCCCATCCGCGCGGTGCAACCCGACCTCCTCATCACCTGCGGATTCAGTATCATCCTGAAACGCCAACTGCTCGAACTGCCCTGTATCGGCTGCGCCAATGTCCACTCGTCGCTTCTGCCCCGGCACCGGGGGCCCAACCCTTTCAGCCGCGTTATCCTCGACGCAGAAAAGGAATCGGGCGTGACCTTTCACGTCACGGAGGAAGCGATCGACTCTGGCGATATCCTCGACCAGACCCCGTTCTTCCTGGACCGTGATGAGACGGCGCTGACGGTCTACTATAAGGCCTGTTCGCTACTCGCCGAACGCGCGCTCCCCGTCATCGATGCCATTGCCGAAAAGGGCATGCTTGGTGTTCCGCAAGATCGCGCGCTGGCGCAATACGAGGGTAATATCCAAGCAGAAGACGCGCGCATCGATTGGTCCCAGGACGCGAAGGAAATCGAACGGGCGGTCCGGGCCCACACCCTGGGCCTCTATGCCCGCTTCCTCAAGGGGGACACGCTAGTCCGAGTCGCCGTATCAACCTATGACGATGCAGCAGTCGACGAAGTGCCAGGAACGGTCCTTCAGATTCAGCCGAGTGTACGGGTTGCGACTGGAAAGGGAACACTAACCATCCTCGCCGCGTACACCGCCTCGCCGATAGCATGGCCCTGGCCGTCTCTATGGGCACGCGTCAAGGTCGGCGATATTTTGGATTAACAGTTGATTCGCCCCCGTCCTAAACGCCATGCTTCTCGGAACACCTAAGGAGCCATCATGGATGTTGAAATCCGCGAATACCGCCCGGAAGATGAGGAAGAATGGATGCGCGTTCACGCGGTCATCCTGAGCATCTCCCATTCCTGGAATTACTCGATCCAAGAACGGCCCGATTACAAGGGATTCGAGTCCACGCGCCTGGTCGCCCTTGATGGGGGCAAAATCGTCGGCCTGATCGACACGCAATTCGACAACGAACCCGGAGAGATATGTCTGCTCGATGACAGCCGGGGCGGCTACGTAACGGAATTTGGCCGGTTGCCGGAGCACGCGCACCTCGGCCTAGGGCCCAAGCTGATGGATGCCGCCAAGAACGCCGCCGAAGCGAAGGGCTTTAGCCGGCTTGAATACTGGTCTCAAGATAGAAAGGCGCAGCGCTTTTATGGACGTCTGGGCCTCAAGGAGATCGGACGCCATTACCGCTTCCGATTTAAACCGCCGAAAGAGGTGGACGCTCTCCTGCTCAAGGACTGCGTCGGGATTGAATACATGTACGGTGCCTGCGTCCCCGAAGAGTGGCCGCTGGTCAAGAAGAAATACGAAATTATCCAAAAACATCCGCTGGAACCTCACCTCTGTATAGGCTACGAAGTGAGATTCTAAGTCACAACCCTCCCCGCTTGTCGCTAGTGGTGTGATTAAAAATTCAGAATGCTTATACAAATTGTTCATGCAAACTCTCATTGCGCATGGGGTTGCGCCGCAAGAAAAGGGACAGACACGTCTCCGCTCGTGCCTCGCTTCGCTTGCATCAGTCCCCTTTTTGCTTAGTTTTTTGAGAGAAGTTCACAAGATATAATCTTCCATCAACATGAATCACACCACTAGAGCGCTGCGCCCCGAAACTGGCTTAGGAATAGATCATGTCCCACCAATCTGAGAGTGAAGACTTTGGCGAAGAACACACCGAAGAATCGATAGCCCACCGCATCGCCGCCGCTACGCAACACAACTATCTTGGCGACTTCCTGTTGGGCGCCGTCGACGGAACGGTTACGACATTCGCTATCGTGGCGGGCGTCGCGGGGGCGGGTCTTTCCGCCGGTGTCGCCGTCGTTCTGGGTTTGGCGAACGTGTTGGCCGATGGCTTCAGCATGGCCGTCGGCAACTATTTGAAGACGAAGTCGGAGCACGAACTGGTCGCGCGAGCGCGTCAGCGAGAGGAACGGCATATCGACCGAGACCCTGCCGCCGAACGGGCAGAGGTCCGGGAAATATTCAAGACGAAGGGATTCGAGGGCACGCTGTTGGAACAAATCACGGAGACGATCACGGAAGATCGAGAGCAATGGGTCGATACGATGATCACGGATGAGCTTGGCCTCCAACTTCAGCCGCCCATTCCTTGGAAGGCAGGGTTCGTCACCTTCGCGGCCTTCCTACTGGCGGGGCTAATTCCGGTATTGCCTCTGTTTTTGTCACCCTGGTTGGGGCTTTCGCGCACCTTTACAGTCAGCGCCGCCGCGACGGCCTTCACCTTTGCGCTTATCGGCGTGATAAATGGTAGATTTACGCACCGGCCCCTGCTGGGCTCGGCGGGCGAAACCCTTTTGATCGGGGGCGGCGCGGCCGCGCTTGCGTATTTCATGGGTGTCGTTCTCAAGGGCTTAATAGAAATGCCCTGAACCACAACGAAAGGAAAAATTGATGGCGAAGAAGAAATTGAATATCGCTCTGATTGGCACGAAGTTCATGGGGAAAACCCACAGCAATGGCTTGCGCCAAGTCAGTAAGTTTTTTGATCTGCCGACGGAACCTGTCATGAAGGTTCTATGCGGACGCGATCCCGGTGATACCAAGGCCGCCGCAGCCCAAATGGGCTGGGAGGAGCATAGCGCGAACTGGAAGGAAGTCATCGCGCGGGACGATATCGATATCGTGGATATCGCCACACCGGGCGATCTTCACAAGCCGATGGCCATCGCGGCGGCGAAGGCAGGCAAGCACGTCATCTGCGAAAAACCGCTGGCAAATACGGCTAAGGAATCCGAAGCCATGCTCGCCGCCGTGAAGAAGGCAGGCGTCAAGCATATGTGCGGATTCAGCTACCGCTTCGCTCCCGCGGTCGCGACGATTAAGAAGATGATACGGGCGGGCGAGTTGGGCGAAATTTTCCACTTCCGCGCCGCGTATCAACAGGATTGGATTGTCGATCCCGAGTTTCCGCTGGTCTGGCGTTTGCAGAAGAAACACGCGGGATCCGGTGCACTGGGCGATATCGGCGCGCACATACTCGACATGTGCCACAATTTGGTTGGGCCGATTAGCGAAGTATCGGCGGCGACGCAGACCTTCATCAAGAAACGAAAAATCCCTGACTCGCGCACGGGCATGCATCGGAGTAACCGCGCGTCGAAGAAGGCGAAGATGGGCACGGTAACCGTGGACGACGCCGCGATCGTCTTGGCCCGTTTCAAAGGACGAAACACGTTGGCTACCTTCGAAGCAACACGCTTCGCGCCGGGCAGACGCAATCACCATACCTTCGAGATCAACGGCAGTAAGGGCTCGGTGGTGTGGGACTTGGAGGACATGAATTACTTCCAGTATTTCAACCGTGCGGACCCGGATCAAGCCCAAGGCTTCCGACGGGTCAACGCCACGGATCCCGGCCATCCCTACGCCGACGCATGGTGGCCGCCCGCGCACAGCATCGGCTACGAACACCTATTCACCCACGAATTCTATGATTTCATCCGGGAGCTAAATCGTAAGACTGTTTCGTACCCGACCTTCGAGGATGGATTGCAATGCAACCGCGTTCTCGATGCGGTTGAAAAATCGGCGCGTTCAAAGAAGTGGGAGAAGGTATAGCCGTACCGAGAAATTTTCTGATCTCAGAGACACTCCACCTCCACACCCTCTGATGCGCATTGCGCATCAGAGGGTGTGCCTGGTTGATTGACCGATTCAGGTCTGCGATTTTCAAATCTCTTCACCCCCCCTCCAGCCTCGTATCGCGTCCGAATCCCGCGTGAGACGCTCCCGGACAGCACGTTATCCACACAATATCCACCGGTACGGACATGTCTAGGAAAGCGACCATTAGTTTATACACAAAATGTTGGGGTCAATTGATTTAGCTTGCATGTATCTTGCGGTTATGTTACGCTTTGCCCTACATATGGTGTAAGTTATCCACAAGGCACAATATTTAGTAGAAAAGGTCCCCGCTAAATGAATAAATCTCTCAGATCCGATGGCTCAAACGTGTGCGCTATCATTCACATGCCGACGTGTCCATTGAGGTTTGACGATCTTCGCCCCGACGCAGAACTTGCCACGCTCGCCGGCATCGCGCGCGGGTACGGTCATCGCCCGAAAATTATCGACCTGTGCACGGTCGAAATATTCGAACAGATTGAGGCGGTGTGCGCTACAAGTCCTTCGCCGCTGCCCGATTATGCGGCGTACGCAGGGCAGATCGACGCGTCCGGGACCACGACGGTCCCATTTGCGTCGCCCATTGATCAGGAGCATTGGTTGCAACACGATGGTGCGCGCGCGTTGTACTACGAAATTGCGGAATCCGTCGCGTCGCTCGGCGAATCAGGCACCGTCTGGCTTAAGATTGTTGATCTTTCAAATTTACGATCCTCCGTGCGCATCGCGAATCGTATACGCGCCCTTCGGCCTTCGTGGGATATTCGAGCGTTTGGTTCAGCCCTCGGCGATCTTGCGGAGATCGATGGGTTTAGTCCTGAGCCCTTCGACGGGTTGCACTACGGTTCCTTTGAGCGCATCAGTCGCGAGTTCGCGCGGGCGATGGGCCAAGGGGTCACCAGCGGCGCGATGGCGCCGGCGCACGCGATGGGCGATGCGATCACGACCGGTCCACGGGCGACCCCGCTGTACGATGCGGATACGTATCCCGCTCTTCATGAGCAGACCAAGCTGCAGATTTTTGATGTGCCTCTCCCGCAGGTCGATGAGATCTGGGATCGAGGCCGTGTGCGCGATCGGGTGTGGGAAACGGTCGAATTTATTAACTACCTGGCCGACCAACACGGCACACACGCCTTCCATCTTGGGGGAAATCCTTCAACCGACCTCCTTGAAGAGGCGGGAGAGGCTATCTCCCGAGGCAATCCGGTGGTTCGCTATACCTGCCAGGCACCCATCACGGCGATGTCGGCGCTCGCGTTTCAGCGCCTCAAGAAATCCGGATGCCTCGGAGTTTCGATGCGCTTGGAATCTGGCAGTCAGCGGCTGATGAACGATGTCTACGGCCGAGAAATATCCATCAGCGAAGCCGAGGACGTCATGATTTCCGCCCGATTCAACGGATTGCACTGTGGCTTGCAC
>JAPYPO010000228.1 GCA_029937645.1 Candidatus Hydrogenedentota bacterium | reverse complement strand
CAGCCGCAAAGTCTAACAAATGAGGGCATGCATGTCAAGCGTTTTATAAGAAAATTTCTAAGAAAAGACCTTGAACCCCAAACACTTAGCCAGGGAAGGACTTATCCACTCCCCTCAACCCGGGCAAATACCCTATCCGCGCGCCCTTCCCATACCGCTTTCACGTACTGAGATTCGGGCGGAGTATACCCTTTTCTCGCAGCCTTGGTCGCGTTGAATTTTAGGACGACGCGTCGAGTATGGAGCAACTCCGCAATGAATAAATAGGCCTTTTCGTTAGCGCAGAGAAGCGGGGAGCGCAAGATGTTATTTTGTAGAGGAGTGTTTTTGGAGTTTTATCGACGGATCTATGCAGGAGGTTATTATTTATCTGGTGTGTCTTGTTTTTGCGCTATCCCCCAGATTCGTTTTACGCGAATTCCGGGAGGCCTGTTGGAACTATCGACTTGCGGCGCTGCGCGATTCGCGTTGCTGAATGCGTTGGCCTCCCTGATTTTCTTGACGATATTCGTTACGGCCTCGACAACCAAATCGGGTCGGTCGAGCTGGACGTAATGACCCGATTCCTCAGCAACTAGGTACGCTGAGTCGGTGGACAGGGTCGCCAGGTCACGTTGATACTCGGACCAGTCGGGCACCGTTTCGCGCAGGCCGGGCGTCACGATGGCAAGTGGGAATGCCCACGCTTCGCCGCGAGTCGCGTCGACTTGCCTTCCCATCTCGTTAAGGATGTCGAGTTCGTTTGCGGTCGCGATCATGAATTTCGGCGTGGCATAAAAACTTTTCTGAACGGCCTGATCCCTCGCGTCAAGGGAGGAAATCGGAAGGTCTAATCGCTCTCCAAAAATACGAAGCCCGACTCGGGCCATACCCAGGTGGGAGACGACGCCCAGGACGCGGGCCATGTGCTTCATGCGGTTCCGACGCTGCTGGGATTCTAGGGGCAAGGCTTCGCTCAGGTGTTCGTGCGCCGCATCGACGAGCACCATCCCGTGTACCTGTTCGGGATGGCGCGCCTGAAAAAGCCGGGCAAGGTGGCCCCCCATGGAATGGCCGACGAACACGTAGGGGCCCTCGATTCCCAACGCGTCCAAGACGGCGTCTATATCGCGGATCATCGTGTCGGGAGTCGTCGGCGTCGTGGCGGCATCGCTCCATCCCAGCCCCGCGCGGTCGTAACGAAACACGCGGGTTTCCTCGGCCAACGCGTCCGCGACACGTGACCAGTCCACGCTGGTACTGGCGAGGCCGGCTTCGAGTATTACCGTCGGCGTACCTTCGCCGGACACCTGCGCGTGAAGGCGGTAGCCTCCCACGTCGACGAGCCGACCGGGCGGGGGATACGCGTTGCGGTCGCGGCGCACACTCATGAGCTGATAGACCGCGCCGACCATCCCAATCGTCAAGGCCGCGAGCAATGCGATTCCAGCGAGAATGGAAAACCAGCGAACGGTTCGCCTTCTCAAGGTTGGGACTAATTCTGGAAAGATGTCTTCGGACATGTAGCGCTAAGTATCCTTCGATGTCGAACGCTATTCATTTTTGCCACGCTCAATGATACCACCCCTCTGCATGTCAAGGCCCACGGCGCGCGATGGCTGTCTCTGCATGAGAAAATTATTCTCACGCAAACGCAAAGGGAAGGAGGACGGAGGTATACCCGTGGCCAGATTGCTTCTTGCCGACACCCCCACTCTCTGCTACAGTGCCCCCAATAGACTATGGAGAATGTCCCCGTGCGTAGTCCCGTTATCCTCGCGCTGATCGTCTCGTCGCTTGTACTGCCCTGCGCCGCGCAAAGCTTGGACGGCACGATCATCGACCTCGGCGGCGCGAAAGGTTTCTCACCTATTTTCGTGCCCTATTCGGGTGCCACTCCCACGGAACGATATAGGGCAGTCGGCGAAACCGGGGGCGGGCGGTTTGCGATAACGATTCGCGAGGGCGAGTTGGTCTTGGTTCAAGTCCTGGCGGAGATGAATCCGCAACGCGTGACCTTTGAACGTGTCCAGGGCGATCCGCCACCCTCCATGCGCCTCGAAAAACGAGATGGGGAGAATGTCATTGACGTCAACTGGGGCAATAAGCTATTCACGGCCTACCACTACTCGAACGAAAACAAGAAACCCTTCCTCTGGCCCGTTCTCAGCGAAGGCGGGCAAACCGTCACCCGCGACTACCCCACGGGCCCCAAAGATAAAACGGACGACCACATCCACCACGTATCGCTCTTTACTGCTCACGGTGATCTGAACGGCGTGGACTGTTGGAGCGAGGGTGAAGACTCGGGGTTCCAACACACGAACAACGTCGAGTGGGGTTCGGGCGACGCCTACGGTTGGATCAAAGCCGACAACGTCTGGCAGGACAAGGACCACAACCCCGTCATCGACGAAGACCGCGAATACCGTTTTTACTACGGCCCTTCGTACGCCAGACTCATCGACATCAAAATTACGTTCACCGCCGCATACGGCGAGGTCACGTTCGGCGACACAAAGGAAGGCGGCCTCGTAAGCGTGCGCATCGCGGATGGCCTCCGCGAAAAGGGTGGCAAGGGCGTTGTCACGACGGCAAACGGCACCGTCGGCGCGGGTCGGGCCTGGGGAAAACCCGCGGCCTGGTGTGACTACTCTGGGAAGATTAGGGGGCTCGGTGTGCGCGGCCTCGCGATCTTCGACCACCCGGCGAATCTCCGCCACCCCACGAACTGGCACGTCCGCAATTATGGGCTGATGGGCGCCAATTGCTTCGGCTACTCTTCGTTTACCGATGGCAAGGACAACGGCGACTTCACGCTTGACTCGGGTGAGTCAATCACCTTCAAGTACCGCGTGTATATCCACAGCGGCGATGTGGAGGAAAGCGACGTCGCGGGGCGCTACGCCGATTTCGCGAAGCCGCCTCGGGCGCGTTGGGAGGAATGAAGTGGGACTCGCTTCACGGGAAATGGACCCGTGTAGTTTGGTTGCGGCAATTTCGATTCGCTCTTACTTATTCCCCTTCACCTTTTTTCTCGTCGAGGTATTCCTGTAGATAGGGCCCGATTTGGCCGAATACGACGATGCGTCGAAGAAACTGAAATACGCTTACGATAACGGCCCCGCCGACGAATCCCCCGAGTAGAAATGCAGGGTAAACACCGATCATGCGGTGGCTGAGGAGGAAGAGGTAGAGAATGCCCACGCCAACTGTGCCGGAGGCGATCGCGGCGATGATTGAACCCAACCAGGTCTGCCAGTGGGCGTTCGTTTTTCCCTGACAGCTATGCCATGCGATCGTCCGCTCTTGCGGCGTCAGGTCGGCGAGTTCGGGTATCGACTTTAGTGAGGTATAGATCTTCATACGAACGGTTTGGAGGGGCCTCGTGAAGGATTATATCGTTTGAGCCAACGTGGCTGCGTATTATGCACAGACGCTCAGCGTTTTCCAAGCGTTACGTCGACCGCCAGCGCTCTATCGACAACGGCCTGCAGATCGGAGGCTGACACGCCTCCGCCGTCCACATCACGGTTGAACCCGCCCATCTCGCCGTTCAACGCGTTCGCTATCTGTTGCACGTCCGACGCCGCGACGACGCCGTCTTCATCCACATCGCCATCGGAGAGGGCAACATCAACAACGACCGCCCCAGCTTCGACCACACTCACCGCGTTCTCGGTCCACGCGATATAACCGGGCGCAGAGACCGTCAGTCGGTATACACCGGGGAGCAGCAAGCGGTGATAGTCGCCGATATCCGGGTCGGTGAACACCGGCTGCTCGTTCTCGTCCACCAGTACGCTCGCCCAGATTGCCGCGCCGGATTTCCTATCCGTCACCAGCCCCCGGGTTCCGATATGAACGGACTCCAGGTATGCCAGCATGGACTCTTGGTTGTCGGCCCAGAATTCGGGCAAGGTGGACGCGTCGGGAATTTTCCTATCGGATACTTCGATCGTGACGTCCATGCAGCCGGCGTAGCGATAGTTCCAGTCTTGCATGCCCCCTTGGATGGTGAACCACGCGGAGCCGTTGGAGACTCCGTTTGTGACAAGGGGGGAATTGAACATGGGAGTATTCGCGCGCGCATAGCGAAGCGAAATCTCCTCGAACAGGGCATCATCCGGCGTAGCGGCAACCTGTCCGGATCCGAAACCGGGTTCATGATCGTAGGGGTAATTCACCAGCAGCGCACCGCCGTGGAAATTCGCTGACAATACAAAGCTGTTGTCCGCAGTCCACCGCATGACGTGCGCCGTTTCCACGGGGCGTCCGCCGTCTCCAAGAGCCTCGCCGTCGAACGCAGTTCCCACATAATGGAACGGAAACACGGGGAACGAACGGTTCAAATCGAAACCATCGGCGTTGGAGCGCCGGGCCATTTCGAAGCCATCGGGGTTCATGCGGGGGACCATCCAGATCTCGGTCGAATCGATAAGATTTGTCACGCGAGGGCTTAGGCCGTACTGGTTCAGCAGGAGGTCGATGAAGTACAGGCAAAGCTCCGTGCCCACGGGCTCGTCGCCGTGCATGCTCCCGACATATTTGAATTCCGGCTCGTCTTCTTCGGCATCAGGATTATCCGAAATCCGCATGGCCCACAATTCGCGTCCCTGCACCGATTGGCCCAAGGTGTACAACCGCGCGATAGCGGGAAAATCGGCGGCATAGGCCTCCAACATCGACGTCATCGATTCGTAGCTGTTGTACGCGCCCAGCCCCTTGCGGTTTGTTGTTGCTATCGGAGAAGGATCCCCGGTATCGATGAGAGTAATGGAGTAGCCCATCGCGCTGAGCAACGTCGTTTCGAAAGGGGTCGTTTCCAGCGTTGCCACGCCGCCCGCGTACCCGGTTACGTTGAAGCCGAGGGCGGTCAAGTCGTCGATTTCGGATGCGTCGGTTAGGGGGATTTCCAGCGTGTACACCGGCCCCAGCCTCGGCCCGGCGCTCGGGTGGATCGCCTGCCCGTGGGCCACGCCAACAACAGCGAGGACGATTGTCAGGCGGAGCAATTTCCTCAACGCCTGGTACTCCGGGTTACGATATCGGGGCTTGGTCGAATCGCAAACAGGGCGAAGAGGATCAGCGTCAGCGTGGCAAGGGCCCATGGCGAAGCCCCGGGAACGACCTGCGCAGCCAACTCGAAATTGAGCCGCGTCGCGGAATCGGTCTCGACCGTCAGCCCTGATACCGTTTGCGGCACGTAGCCGGGCGCTTCTACGGTAACCGTGTAGAGGCCTGGGAGCAGCAGCCGGTAATAGTCGCCGACCCCGGGGTCGGAAAAGACGGGTTGGGTGTTTCCTTCAACGGTGACTTGGGCGTAGACGGGCTCGCCCGTGGCCGCGTCGGTTATGACGCCCCGCAGCCCGATGTGGACGGACTCGATGTAGGACAGCATGGACTCTTCATTGGAGGCCCAAAAATTCGGCAGGAAGGCTTCCAGGGGCCTCTTCGATTGCGAAAGTTCGATCGTAAAGTCGATGCAGCCGAGATAGCGGTAATTCCAGTCCTGCATCCCACCGGTGATGGCATACCATTCCGAGCCATTGGTAATCCCGTTCGCGTAGAAGGGGCTCGAAAACATCTCCGGATTGTGCGTCGCATAGGTCAACGACAACGCGCGCATGAGATCGTCATCGGGCGAGGGTGCGTCCCCTCCTGAATTGATCCCCGGCTCATGATCGTAGGGGTAATTCACGACGAGCGCGCCTCCGTGAAAATTGGCCGAGAGCACGAAACTATTCTCCGCGCTCCAGCGCATCATGTGGGCCACCTCCGGCTGCCGCCCTACATCGCCGAGCGGCTCCCCGTCGAAAATCATTCCAAAATAATCGTCGGGATAATCGGGAAACGACCGGTTCAAGTCCCTGGTGCTCGCATTGTAGCGGAAGCCAAGCTCGCGACCGTCCGGATTCATCAACGGCACGATTGAGATCGCGGTCGAATCGATGAGCTGCGTCACGCGCGCGTCCGTCCCATATCCGTTCAACAACCTATCGATAAGATACAGACACATTTCCGTGCCCACCTGTTCGTCGCCGTGCATGGTGGATGCGTACCTAAATTCCGGCTCGTCTTCTTCCACGCCCGGGTTGTTCGTTATCGACAGCGCCCACAGTTCTCGGCCTTGAACGGATTGCCCCAAGCTGGTCAGTTCAGCGATGTCGGGATGAGCCGCCGCGTAGGCCTGAAGGTCCGCCGTTAGCGATGCGTAGGTACTATACGAACCCAGGCCCTTCGCGCCTCCGGGTTGAGGAGCCGGACCCCGCCGCGCCGCAAGCCGCACCTCAAAACCGGCGTCAATAAGGGCCTCCCATTCGCTGGAAGTCGCGTAAATCGTCGCCACACCATCGCCGTCGAGCGCGTCCACATCGTAGCCGCGCAAACTGAGCCCCGCCACGGCGCCCGAGTCCACGTGCCAGACATTCAGCACATAGACCGTCCCAGCGCGTGGCCCCGCGCCAAGACCTTCTACCTGGGCGGCAGTGTGCATACCGGTCGAGAGTGTGGCTGCCATAACAAGAAGGAAAATGGGCTGTGGAATTGATTTGTGAGGACACTTCAGCATAGCTGAAGTCATTGTACCAGAGAATTGCGCGCCTGTTCCTAGCCCAAGCCAGATTCAATTCAGCCGAGATTACCCATATGGACCCGTCGGCGACCGGAGCCAATGAGATTGAA
>JAPYPO010000227.1 GCA_029937645.1 Candidatus Hydrogenedentota bacterium | reverse complement strand
CAGGTGCTACACTTTTACACCGCCACCCGCTGCACTTTTACTCCGCCGTTTACATGTATTGTTGAGGCTGGCGAGCACTCCTTCGTGAAGCATAAGACTTGCGTGAACTACCGTGAAGCAAAGCGTTCGTCTGTGTCAAATCTACAAAAGGGGCTTCAGGGGCGAGTCATCAGCCCACACGATCCTCTCAGTCCTGAATTATTGGCGCGAGTTAAGAACGGCGTATCAATATCGAAATTCGCCGCACCATGGCTAGTTGACCTATTGCGCAAACAAATCTGATTGTCCTAAACAGGGGGACCGCCCAACGTTGCCCTGTACGCCACAAACTCCGGGAACACGGTGTGTGTGAGACAACCCTTCCCAAACCGGCGATTGCGCGGCACTGGCTATCGCAGCCTTACCCATCCTTCGGGTAAGGCTTCCCGCACGATTCACAGCGTCCGGTCGGGTAGCAACTTTCACAATACGGGCCAAGAGAATCGCTTCACAGCGCGTACGAACAATCTTGAGGCCAGCGTTCCGGTCACGACAGATAGATGTCAGATGACGAGCTTCCCGACTACATTCGATCGCGTCCGTGAGTCGTTCAGGAGTCTGAGTCGTCTATTATGTAGACTGAGGGGAGCGGTATGCTTGGAAAAAATGAATGTTCGGATCAGGAGCTTGTGCATCGCACACTCGAAGGCGATCATGACGCCTACGGCACCCTCCTCAAACGGTACCTCCAAGTCGTTCACGCCGTTATTTTTGCACATCAAGAAAACCATGCCGATGCCGAAGACCTCGCGCAGGAGACATTCCTGAAGGCCCATCAATCGCTGGATACGCTCAAGAACTCCGCGCGCTTCGGTCCCTGGCTAATTACTATTGCGCGAAATCGTGTGGATTTTCGGCGAAGAGATCGTCCAGGTTCAGTTCTTCGCTCGGTAGACCGGTAACGGTAAACAGAGGCAAAACCTTCAATTTTGCCCTACCCCTACTAAGTCCTGAGTAGGGGTTGACACGGCGGGCCTCTTTCGCTTAAGCTACTAAAAGATTAGTAGACACGGAGGCGCGTTATGAAAAAAGATTCGGCAAAATTTCCTACGCAACTGGAACTCGAAATTCTTAAGGTGCTGTGGACGATTGGACCGTCGCCCGTGCGCGATGTCCGGGACGAGCTGGCGGAGGTCCGCGACCTTGCTTACACGTCCGTGATGACGATGATGAACATCATGACGAAGAAGGGGTTCCTGAAACGGCGCAAGAAGGGCAACAGTTTCATTTATCGCCCAGTCGTCAACCGCGAAACGACCACGAGCAACATGGTGGGCGATCTTGTGGACCGCCTGTTCGAGGGCTCGACCGCCACCGCCCTACTTCACTTGCTCGAAACGTCGGACATTGACGACGGCGAACTGGTTCGCTTACGCGCGCTTATCGAACGCAAAGGGGAGGCTAAATAATGTTTAACCTGGTGGATTATATCGACAGCGCGTTCCTCGATAGCATCGCGCTGACACTCGTTCATTTCCTCTGGCAAGGACTGGCCATCGGCGCTGCCGCGTGGTTCGTCCTCCGTGTCCTGTTGCGTTCGGCAAGCGCGAAGACGCGCCACGCGTTTTGCGTGGGCAGCCTTCTCCTGTTGGCCGCGTGCCCTGTCGTGACTTTCACCACGCTTGATCGATCATCCGCCTCTTTGACCACGATGCAAGTCGTGACCGAGGAAACTTTTCTTGTGGCGGAATCCCCGGACTCATCTTCCGAGACAGCGGCAGCATCCAATCCGTTGAAAGGAGAAGCGCCTCGCGTCGAATTCGAGTCCACCCCAATACAATCCGAATCCGAAGCGGAATTTCTCGATACAACTCCAACGCCGCCCGCCGCTGAACCGCCAGACGAACCACTTGCCTCCAATGATACGTCTATCATCGCCGAGCCCGCGCCGCGCGCCTTCGAGGAACCCACGGTTCCAGCCGTTTCTCCAGTCGAAGCGGAATCAACGCCCGCGCGAGGCGCTTGGTCCGGCTTCGCGCCCTACATTTCCACCGCCTACCTCATGGGCGTAGCGCTCATGCTTGCGCGCCTTGCCCTTGCCCTCCAAGGTGGCCGCCGCCTTCGCCGCGACTCGACCCCGGTCGAAGACTCCGCCCTGCTCGCGGTAGTCGGCGAACGGGCGGCGGCCATGGGGCTCGCGTTCACGCCCGCCGTGGCCTATTGCGCCCGCATCGCCGTACCGACCGTTGTCGGCGTCCTCCGACCCATGATCCTGCTGCCCGCATCCATCAACACGGGCCTCTCAATCAGCCAGCTCGAACTCCTCCTCAGCCACGAAATCGCCCATATTCGGCGCTACGACCACCTCATCAACATGCTCCAGCGCTGCATCGAAGCCCTGCTGTTCTTCCATCCAGCCGTCTGGTTCATCTCACGTCAAATCAGCATCGAGCGCGAGAATTGCTGCGACGACCTCGTCCTGCGTTCCGGAGGCGAGGCCCACGCCTACGCCGAAAGCCTCGTCAACGCAGCCGCCATGGGCAAAGGCCGGACCCTCCCCTCGCCAGCCACCCTCGGCGCGACGGACAAACCCAGCCAACTTCGCAACCGCATCAACCGAATGCTCGGCAGCCCAACGCCCAAGCTCGGGCTCACGCGCGTGGGCGTCATCGCCAGCCTGCTCGCCGGGACGTTGGCCGTGGTGGCGCTGTATGAAGTAACCCGATATCAACGGGCAGAGCCTGATCGGCAGGAAAAAGAAGTCGCTGCGGATGAAACCGGGCTCGACAGCAATGCCCTCGAAGGCGAAGCCGCCGAACTCGCCGGTCAACTCGCGGACGAGACTGACTGGTGGCTCCGCCAAGTCGCCGCGCAGAAAATGGGCGAATCCGGCGACGCGCGGTTTGTACCCTTCCTCATTAACGCCTTAGGTGACAAGGATTACCGTGTCGTAGTCGCCGTTGCCGACTCGCTCGGCGAAATTGGCGATCCTGCGGCCATCGGCCAACTTATGGGCGTGACGCGTATGGTAGGAGAACGCGCGCATCGTGCCGCCCTGGCACTTTCAAAAATCGAGGACCCGCGGGTACAGGAGTATGTCGACCTCGCGCTGGCCGACACGAGTGAGGAGGTTCGCATGGGTGCGTATAGAGTTCTCGGCGTACTGAATACGGACGAGGGCGTGGAAACACTCGTGACGCGTGGGCTCGGAGAAGAGTTCTTGTGGAGTGTGTCGAATAACGACCGCCACAATTTTCGTAAGAGCATGGAGGAATATGCCTTTTCGCCCAAGATTCTGGCGGACCTCCCTCCGGAACGGTATATGGATATTCTCATGAGCCGGTTGGAAGAGGATAAGGAATCCATCGAGGGCGGCGCTGCCATGTTAGGGCGCTACATCGGCGGTAGCGATGGGCTTCGGATTCTAACTTCCTTGGTGGACGTGAAGGATTACAAGGCGAAAATGGCGGTCTTGAACGGCCTCGGCGATTTCGGCGCGCCAGCGGCGATTGAACCTCTTGTGTCGTTGATGCGCGACGAAAACCTGCGAATTGTGGAGAGCGCCGCCGAAAACCTTAAGAAGGTGGGTTACTCGCCAGAGACTCCCGAGGATTCGGCGGCATACTTTGTCGCGCTGCGCAATTGGGAAGTGGCCGCGACCTTTGGCGAGGCCGCTATCGCTCCACTCGTAAAAGCTCTGGCATCTGAGGACACCAACTACCGGATGGAGGCCGTGGCGACTCTGGGCGTACTGGGCGACCCGCAGGCTATCGAGCCGTTGAGCCAGTTGCTAAACGACGCGGAACGGGACGTGAGACTCGAGGTTATCGAGTCGCTAAAAACAATTGGTGGCCCGGATGCGGTGATGCCAATGACTCGCGCCCTGAGGGATTCAAACGCAGCTATCCGGAGATCGGCCGCCGAGTGGCTGGGGCAATTCGGCGATTCCCGCGCCATACTGGCGCTGAGCGCATCGTTGAAAGACATGGATGGACGCGTAGGGTACCTCGCGGTAGAAGGCTTGCGGAACATCGGGGGAACCGAAGCCCTTGATGTGCTGATCGGAAGTCTCTCGTCAAATCCGAAATATTTGGCTCAATATTCCGCCTATCACTTGGGAGCGCTGGGCGACACCCGGGCCATCGAGCCCCTGGCAATTCTCTTCGAGCAAGGACTTCAAGGCGTCGACCAAGGAGCCCTCCGTGAAGCCCGCGAAGCGGCTGCCCTCAGCTTGGCCCAACTGGGCGATTCTCGTTCAATCGAATTCCTCAGGTTGCAAGGTGTCGAGGGCCACGACCAGCACGATGCGAAAAACATATTGGAGGCCCTGGCCACGCTACGAACAAACGCGGCCTATTCGGCCATGATCGAGATCGTGTCAATCAGAGGCGGCTCCTATGATATAGCGAACCACGCGGTAGACGTGCTTGCGGAAGACGCCTCGCCGGGGGCCGTGGATGCCTTGGCTAAGATAGCGTTGGACGCTTCACCGTCCATTGGCAGTGACTCACGGAAGAATGCCACCGCCGCTCTCGGGCGGATTGGCGACACGCGCGCCATCGAGCCGCTGAGGGAATTGTTCCAATCGTATTTGGCTACGGGCGCAGTGAAACGAGCGGTACGTACCGCGATTAAGAATCTGGGAGGGGCTGACCCTGCAATTGAGACGCCTCAGGTATCGCGAACCACAGTCATACAGGCACCCCCGAAAACATCGGCAAGCACGGACGCCGCGCCGGAACCTGTTACTGTCACGAAGACCGTTCAGACAGCTTCACAACCCGCCTGGACACCGCCGAGGGATGGCGCAGCCGCTCTAGCTTTTGATCCAAGAAGCTCCGAGCTAATGACGCAACTCGGAGACGGCGATTGGTGGCTCCGCAAAATTGCGGTGCAGCAATTGACCGAACTCGGCGAAGAACTCCGCGGTGAGCCTGTTATTAGGACTCACTTGGCGCGATCCATCATCCCGTTGCTGAACGACGGAGATACACGCGTTCGTCAGGCCGCCGCCGAGGCGCTCGGCGCGTTAGCCGATCCCGTGGCAATCAAGCACCTCGTTGCCGCGCTGCAAAATACAAATGCGAGTGTGCAGTACGCGGTTGTTGGCGCGTTGGCGAAATTCGACTCGCCGGAGATAGTCGAGTATCTACGCCTCGCGCTGGACGAAGGCCAATTAAATAACGTAATGCCCATCGCGGCCGTGCGCGCCCTCGTCGCGCGAAAACGCGAAGGCACGCTATCGGCGCTCGTCCACGCGACCGGCGGCGCGGCGCGCAGCGAGGCCATCGAAGCGCTAAAGAATTACGACGCGGTTGAAGTCGAAACCGAGATGCTGAAAGGATTCGAGGAGAAAAACTTCAACGAGAAACGATTAATCGCCGACGCCCTCGGCCGGATAGGCATCGTTCGCGGCAGGGAAATTCTCGCGGAACTGGCCGACGAATCGGCAGGTGAAAACCGAGTATACATCGCGATTGACTTGGTCGAACTCGGCGACCCTCGAGCCGCCGTCATACTCATCCAATCGCTTTCCGACCCCGCCATGGATGTCCGGAAGCAAGCCGCCGAGAAACTTCGTGAGATAAATCACCTCCCAGAAAGCAGGACGGATCAAGCGAATTATTTCGTAGCTCTCGAAGATTGGGATCATGTGGCTGGACTGGGCGCTGACGCGATTGAGCCCCTCATCGACTACCTCAACGCTACGGAACTCAGCCCGGGCAAAAAAAGCAGGAGAACGGCACGTTCTCGTGCAGCACAGCAAGTCGCTCAACCCATGGACCAATTCTTGGCTCTAGCCGAGATCAAGGACGCGAAAACCATTCCGGCGCTCGCGCGGATGCTCGGCCATCACTTGTCCGATTACAGGGGGCAGACCGTAAACGTTCTGGAGGCCATAGGCGATGCGGCCGCTGTGCCCGCGCTCGAACTGGCCCTCCAGGACGTTGACGCGCGAGTCCGCAAAGAAGCCGTGGATGCCCTCTACACCTTCGGCCCGGAGGCCGCGCTAAATCCTTTGCTGAAAGCGACGCGGGATGTGGACGAAGAAGTGCGGTACACCGCGGCGGCCCGGCTCGGTGAACTGGGCGATCTTCGCGCGGTGGAACCTCTCGCCGAACTGCTGGCTGACGTGTCGGGCAATGTCGTGGATTTTGCGGCAAAGTCGCTCGCTGCATTAGGCCCCGAGGCGTTCGAGGCCATCGTGAAGGTATATCCACGCGTGACGGAACGTTCTAGGGTTATCGAACATACGATGCCGAAAATGGGCTCGCAAGCCATCGATTTCCTGATTGCCGAGCTTAACTCGGCGGACGTCAGCACGGCTCGCTCTGCGGCTTACGCCCTCAGTGAGATAGAAGACGCGCGCGCGGTGGAGGCGCTGTCGCAAATGGCCCTCAACTTTCTGGCGGAGGAAGACATTCGCTCCACAGCCATACATTTCCTTGGGAATGTGGGCAACGAAACCGCGCGTCGGACTCTTCTAACGCTGTTTGACGACGCCACATTCGGCTCGCATGCTGCCAGGGCACTTTCCGAGAATGTGGACAAGGCCATTTATGAAATGCTGACGAAGTGGCTTGAGGACAACCCCGACGCTGACACTGATCACCGCAGTCGAGTTATGAGCCAGCTTAACGGATTCCGCAGCGCGAACCCGGTGCCGCCCAGGACACGCCGTCGCTT
>JAPYPO010000226.1 GCA_029937645.1 Candidatus Hydrogenedentota bacterium | reverse complement strand
GGAATTGGAGATTCCGCTCGATAGGGTCAGCCGGATGCTGTACCGCATCCAGGGTTTTGAGCCGACAGGCGTGGGTGCCCGTGATGCGGCCGAATGCCTCCTCCTCCAGATTCGCGTCGATTATCCAGACCACCGAGAGCTGGAGACATTGGTCGGCAGCCACCTCGAAGATCTTCAGCAGCGTCAGATTCCGAAGATCGCCAAGGAAATGAATATCGAGCCCGAACGCGTCGAAGAACTCAAGGCGCTGCTGTCTACGCTGAACCCCTGGCCCGGCCGGGAATACGAATCGGAGCCGACGCAGTACATCGCCGCAGACTTGGTCGTTCGGAAGGACAACGGAGCATTCGCCGTCTCGTTAACGAACGAGAGCATACCCGGTCTCCAGATCAATGGAATGTACAAGGAAATCTCGAAGGACCGCGCTATCCCAAAGGAAGATCGCTCCTTCGTCCGCGACAAGATGGAATCGGCAAAGTGGCTTATCCGCAATATCGAACAGCGCCAGCAGACGATCCTGCGCATCGGTGTGGCGATCATGGAAGTGCAGGAAGATTTCCTGCGCCATGGTGTGCAGAAAATAAAACCCCTTACCCTTCAAGAGATCGCCGACAAAGTAGGCGTCCACGAAGCCACGGTCAGCCGCACCACTCGCGGCAAATACGTCCAGACTCCTCAAGGCCTGTTTGAGCTGAAGTATTTTTTCTCGCCCGGACTCAAACGGGCGGGCGGTGAATCCCAGTCCTCGAAGAGTGTGCAATCGGTGATCAAAGAGATCATCGGTCAAGAAGACAAATCGAAGCCGCTCAGCGACCAGAAAATCGCCAATAAACTTTCCGATCAAGGATTGAAGATCGCGCGGCGTACCGTAACGAAATATCGCAAAGCTCTCAAGATTCCCGCGACCACAATGCGCAAGCAATATTAGCGGGAATCCTTGACAGCGAACCATAATTCCGGTAGCGTATAAGTGTTGGGTTATTGAAGTGCCTTATCGTGCCGAACCCTTACAAAAGGGGATCCCGCGCCGGTCAGGCTAGGCGTCTTTTAATTTGACTCGAAGAGGAAATCTACGTATGCGATCACGACATGCTCTCTCATCTATTCTAATGCTGGGGCTTCTAACCGCAGCGACCAGCGCAGGTTTTGCGCAGGACTCCAACGTCGAAGTGGTCTACGTATTTTCCGGAACGGTCGATTTCGTGTCGGGCCCTCCTGGCGTGTCCACCGGCATCGAAATAGGCGACGAACGGGGCTACAGTATCGGTTTTAACTTCGGGCAATCAGGCGTTATAGACCCGGAGCTTGGGGAATTGTTTGGGGGTATCCCATCCATATTTCCGACTTTCTTGGGTGGCTTCTACGCCGATCTCGTCGCGGGCTCTGTTTTTGGGCCCGCTGAAAGCTCCTGTTTTTCCGGCGTTCCACTTGCCACGCCCAACAACGGCGAAGGCAACGGCGGTTTTACTCTCGATGGAACCACCTTGATTTCTCTCGGGTATGCGAACGATTTCGTTTCAATCGGCGTCGACGCGGGGGTGGGACTGGGCGACGCGGATCAATGGTCGGTGGGCGATCAGATTGCGGTCGAGGAGAACATCTGTAACTTTGAGGGTCAAGGCACACTGTACATTACGTCCACGGTGACGCTCGAGCAAATTATCCAGACGCCCGGCGGTGACATCCCCGATGGATCCGGCGATATCGTGGGACGCGTTACTGACGCGTCAACCATTGAGCCGCCCGCGTGTGCTGTCGTCGTTGCGTCCATTGACGGCACGGTGAAGGCCGCCTCCGCTATCGATAGCAACGGCGACTATTTCCTGCGAAATTTGCGTACCTCGTCAGACTACGAGCTTCGGGTGCATGCGCCGGGCTTTGCTGTTGCGACAGAGGGCGTACAGATAGCGGACAGCCGTGGCGCGATCGTCAATATTAGCCTGACACCCGATATCGCGCCTGACGGGACGACCATCACCGGATTCGTAACCGGGCAGGGGCGCAACGAATTGGACGTGGTCATTACCAGCAACCTTTTGGGCGGCGTGCTCGTAGAAGCGTTCGACTTCGGCGGCTCGCGCATCGCCTTTACCTACAGTTGCGGCGACGGCACCTACGAGTTACGCGGGTTGCCGTCCGCGAAGCAGACAGTCTTGCAAGTCCGCACCTCCGGATCCGGATACCCCATCGAAGAATCGGAAGTGACCGCTGGCACGGAACATAACCCCGTCATCATCAAACAACTCCTGCCCGGCCTGATCAGCGGCGTGGTCACCGATGCGGGTGGTAGCGCACTCGGCACCGTGGATGTATCGGTTCAAGGCCTGACGTCTACCATTCAACTGTTCGGCAAAACGCAGGAAGACGGCCTTTTCACGACCGGCAATCTGGCCAATGGCGAATACGAAGTCCGGGTCTCAAAGCCCGCCTTTGTCGCAGAATCAGACAATGCCATCGTAGCTTCGGCCCCCGTAGAAAAGAACTTTGAGATGGACTCGGGCGATACGCCGCCTCCCGAGTTGCCAGAGGACGGTGGAAGTAATGGCGGTGGCGATGGCTGCGCGTCTTCTGCACCTGGGGCGAATTCGCCTGACGGAGCGCTCGGCGATATGATGGCCGTGCTCGTGGCGCTGACGGTGCTCGTCGGTGCATCCCGCGCGCGGAGGGTTACAGCGTTTCGACGGTAATGTTTGCGTTCGTGTAGATGCAGATTTCGGCCGCGACCTCAAGGGATTCACGGACGATTTCCTCGGCGCCGAGGCTCGTGTGCTTGACCAGCGATCGCGCGGCGGCCAGCGCGAAGGATCCCCCGGAGCCGATGGCCAATACCCCATCGTCTGGCTCGATGATTTCGCCTGTGCCCGCGATAAGGAGTGAGTGTTCTTTATCGCACACCGCAAGCAACGCTTCGAGTTGGCGCAGGTACTTGTCCATGCGCCATTCCTTGCCGAGTTCGACCGCCGCCCGCATCAGGTTGTTGTTATACTCGCCGAGCTTGGCCTCAAAGCGTTCAAACAAGGTAAACGCGTCCGATACCGATCCCGCGAATCCCGCCAATACCTTTTCATCCGCAATGCGCCGGACCTTGACGGCCCTGCCCTTCATGACCGTCGCCCCAAGCGTGACTTGCCCATCGCTGCCTATGGCCACTTCCCCGTCTTTGCGCACAGCAATGACAGTCGTTCCGCGAAACTGCTCCATTCTTGAGTCTCCAAATTTTGCTTCGACAAGCCCCGTGACCTATCTGGGCTAAGCGCACACTCTACCTTCTACGCCCCAGGAAAGAAAATATTCACAGCCCAAATCCCCGACACTTCCGCAGCGGCGCGCTCCGATACCTCCCATTGCGATCACAGGTGAGAGCACCTATCACCCGTTGGGTGTTGACCTCATCTGGAATCGCCCTCTCATCGTAGGACTCTGATAGCGACGCTCTACGCTACCCGGCGACCGGGGTTCACAGCGATACGCGCGCCCGCAGTATATTAAATTCCAACCCTTGGAGCGCCGCGCCCCCGTTAAAAAACTGGATCCCCTCGTGCGCGTAACCCGGTAGCGCCATGTGCGTATGGCCAAAATAGACCGACGTGATACCGCTCTCCGGTCCCTCGCCGATGCTGTCGATGTAGTGGCGGACACGCGCGACGGCAGTCTGGGGAGGAAAGGCCATACGATGAATCCCCCGATGAAGGTTCAGAAGGAAGGCCGCGTCCCATACCCAATTCATCAGTCGGCCTTTTCGTTTGTGGTATCGCCAAAATGAACGATAGGCCTCAAGACCCTCCGCGTCCATATTCCGCATAGCCACATCGCCATGAAGAAACAGCGTGTCGCCCAGGCGCAGGTAATAGGGATGGCAGGTCAGGTTCGGCTGGGTCGACTCAAACTCGCTGAGGGCCTCGGTGAACGACCGAAGGCAATCGTGATTCCCCAGCACGTAATGAAACGCGCAGTCCGGATGACGACCCAGCAAGCCGTCCAACCACTCCAACGCCGCATCAATCGTCTCCTCTTCCGATGCGAGCACCGACCAGCGGAAATCGAATACATCTCCATTGAGCACGAAAACATCCGATTCCGCAATCGCAGAATCGAGCGCCGCCATATGCTTCAGCGCGCGCGATCGCTTGCAGAATAAGTGTAAATCGGAAACGGTGCCTACGGACTGCACGGTAAGAACGACTCCTCGGTATCTAAGATCAATCGTCACACATTTCCAGCACTGGATGGCGACCGGTCATCACAGGTGCCCCGACGCTTCGGTCGAGCAACCCCTCTATTCTACACGGGTTCGAGCTGCCCGGTGTTCCGAGCCCGGTGGCAAGGCCCGGCGACCGGAGATTCTGAATGACATTGAACCGAAGATAGCCGGAGTTGTAGTCTCGTTGATTCTACACCCGCAGCAATCGCGAGATGGGAATGGATCGACACAGGATCTAAAAAATCGTGCTCCTGATTGAGGACTGTAAAAAGTGAAGTTCGGCGTATTGCAGTTTTTTTCGTGGAAGAACAGGGCGGCTTCGTTCACCGATATTTACGCCAACGCCCTAGAACGCATCCGCGTGATGGACCAAACCGGATACGACGCCGTCTGGCTCGCCGAACACCATTTCAGCGATTACAGCGTATGCCCATCCGTCCATATGATGGGGACCTGGATTGCCACGCAAACGAAGCGCTTGCGCATCGGCACCGCCGTGTCGCTTGCGGCCTTTTACCATCCCCTGCGGCTGGCGGAAGAGGTCGCCTTGCTGGATGTGCTATCCGGAGGGCGTGTCAATTGGGGCGCAGGCCGCGGCTTTGACAAAACAGAATTTGCCACCTTTGGCGTCACGCCCGAGGAAAGCTACGCGCGCTATCGTGAGCATGTGGATATCGTGCTGGCCGCTTGGACGAATGAGCGGATTAATTTTTCGGGAAAATACCATACCTTCGAGGACGTGGAAGTCTTGCCCAAGCCCCTGCAAGACCCGCACCCGCCGGTGTGGCTTGCCGCCTCCTCACCCGAGGCCGTCACATCGGCAGCCGCCGACGGGTTTTCGATCATGATGGACCCCCATTCGAGTCACGCCGATATTGCCGCGAAATACTCGATGTACGCCGGCATTCTGGATGAGAAAGGCCACGCGTCCGCCGCGACACGCGATACGCCCATGGCCCGCTTCCTGGCCGTGGCCGATACCGAAGAAGAGGCGCGCACCATCGCAACGAAAGGCGCGGGCTGGCTCGTGGCCTCCTACGTTGACCCGAGACGCTTTGGTGGCAAGACTCCTGCGGGTTCAGCGACCCTATCGAAGGAAGACCCCATCGCGGCCTACCTGCGCGATCGCGTCATTTTTGGAACGCCCGAGAGCGTCATCGATCAATTGCAGCAACTGCAAGAGGAGATGCCCCTACAGTATCTACTCTGCGCACCCCTCAGCCCCGGGACCTTTGACCTGTTCACCGAGAAGGTATTGCCACACTTTATATAACCAAAACATCTCGAATGCGGATCAGCCTCTGTTATTATCATGAGCAACACGCCAGTTACGCGAGCCTTAATTAGGGCCGCGGTTTGGCCCACACTAAAAGGGAGTACCCGACATGTCGGCTCTAGATGGGATGAAAATTCTCGATATGACCCAATACGAGGCAGGGCCCTCGTGTACGCAGGCCCTGGCGTGGCTCGGGGCCGATGTCGTCAAAGTGGAGCGGCCCGATGGAGGTGACCCGGGGCGCACGAACGTCACCGGCGATCCCGACAAGGGCGAATATTTTTCCTATTGGAACAATAACAAGCGCAGCGTGACCATAAATGTAAAGAGCCCCGAAGGCCGCGAATTACTGCTCAAGATGCTCCCCCACTACGATGTCTTCGTCGAAAATTACGGCCCCGGCTCCATTGACAAACTCAAGCTCGACTACGAGACCTTAAAAGCCATACACCCCGGCATCATCTACGCAAGCGTCAAAGGCTTCGGCCATAGCGGTCCTCACTCCCACTACAAATGCTATGACATGGTGTGCCAAGCCTCGGCCGGCGCAATATCCGTTACTGGAGAACCGGACGGCCCCCCCGTCCGCGCCGGATTTACCGTGGGGGACGCGGGCACCGGCGTACAGCTTGCCCTGGGCATTACCGCCGCCTATGTCGAAAAACAGCGGACCGGCCTCGGCCAGCGCGTCGACTTGTCCATGCAGGAAGCCATGACCTACTACATACGCACCGCCATAGCCTTGGGCCGCTCATGGAATACCAAGCCGGCCCCGCGCTCGGGCTCGGGCACAAACCCGGTCATCAACATGTTCCCCTGCAAGCCTTTCGGCCGCAACGACTATCTCTACATCATGGCGGTAACTCAGGCGATGTGGGAAACGCTCTGCCATACGATTGATCGCACCGACCTCCTCGATGTGCCTCGCTACGCCGACCGGCAGCTCCGTGAAGAACACAAGGCCGAGTTGTACGAGGAAATCGCCAAATGGGCTCGGGATTATACTAAACACGAGGCCATGAAAATCCTCGGCGATGTGGGGGTTCCCGCCAGCGCCGTCCTCGACACGCTGGAACTTTACGACGATCCTCACTTGAACGACCGCGGGTTTGTACAGACCATCGATCATGCGATTTTTGGTCCGGTGAGGATGCTGGGCGCACCGATTCGCATGTCATCGACGGGCGAAGTGAAACTCGAAGCCGCTCCGCGCCTCGGCAAACACACCGCCGAAGTCCTGACCGAAGACTTAAGCCTGAGCGAGGA
>JAPYPO010000225.1 GCA_029937645.1 Candidatus Hydrogenedentota bacterium | reverse complement strand
TGATGCAAGCGAAGCGAGGTACGAGCGGAGACGTGTCTGTCCCTTTTCTTGCGGCGCAACACCATGCGCCATACCGAGCGAATCCCCCATACGAAAGGAAAAAAACGTGAACGGCGTGGGCCTCTACATACATGTCCCCTATTGTCGCGTGGCGTGCCCCTATTGTGATTTCGTGAAGAAACCCATCGAGGGCGACGCGCCCGAAGCGTTTAGCCAAGCGCTTTGCAAGGAGATTTCCGCGGTCGCCGGCGGGGAGCCGGTACAGAGCATCTTCTTCGGCGGAGGCACCCCATCCCTGATCACGCTAGAAGCCCTCGCCACGATCATGGATACACTCAACGGGAGTTTCGATCTGCAGTCGCCCGAAGTTTCCCTCGAAGCCAACCCCGACGATGTGACCCGCGAGCGTTGTGCCCAATGGAAAAGCCTGGGTGTCAACCGAATCATGCTCGGCGTCCAAAGTTTCGACGACGAAGCGCTCCGCTACCTCGGGCGCTGCCACGATTCCGCCGTTGCGCGAGAGGCCTGTGAAATCGTCGCGTCCGAGTTCGACAACTGGGGGCTCGATCTCATCTTCGGCGCAAGGCCCTCCTCATCTTTCGTGCAATCGCTAGAAACCTCCATCGAGTTTTCGCCGCCCCATGTCTCCACCTACGGCCTGACCTACGAAGAGCGGACCCCCTTCTGGCGACGGCGTTCGGAAGCCATCGAAGAAGACGACAGCCTCTCCCTCTACCGAATGGCCATGGACCGCCTCTCCGGGCACATCCATTACGAGGTTTCCAATTTCGCGAAGGTCGGCTTCGAGTCCCGCCACAACGGGATCTACTGGCGCAACGAGGAATACATCGGGTTCGGTCCTGGGGCCTACTCGTATCGAGATGGAATCCGCGCCCGGAACCATCCAGGAATCGCTCGGTACCTTGATGAACCGGGGCGCAAATCAGAGACGCTGACATTGGACCCGCGCGAGATTCGTGTCGAGACCCTGATACAACATTTTCGGACACGCAACGGGTTGGCGAGGGCGTACTACGAAGAACGATTTGGCAGTACCCTCGATAAAGACTTCGGCGAGGAGTTGGCCAGATTGGAGAAACGAGGCCTCTTGGATCGTAACACAGAGCGAATTTGGCCAACACGCGAAGGCTACGAGCTAAACAACGAAATCGGTTTGGCTCTCGTGTGAACCTACGTTAGGGGTTTGATTCTAGCTGATGGACTATTCTCTGCCGTGCGACTATCTCAGAAGACTAAGCAAAAACGGGGACTGACGCAAGCGTAGCGAGGTACGAGCGGAGACGGGTCTGTCCCCGCTTTTGCGGCTTAACTTCCTGTGACTTGCGCACTTCCAGGAGGGGCGCAAAAAATAGTCCTCAATTCTAAATCAAACCACTAGGTCCCACATTCAGGTGCTTCCGTCTAATCTGAGTTTCTTTCACAATTTACCCACGGTACGGGGGTGTCGAGCTGTCAAGGACAGAATCTTTTGGAAGGAGAGTTCCGATTCCGCCCCATCAGATTCCGATGACCGATACCGAGATGTTGCCCAACATACATTGCTCCACATCCCGGCCCGGGGTCCGTTCACGGCCCGCGTAATAGCCCTTGTACCGAAAATGATCGTTCTCGACTTCATAGGCTACCGGCAGCGGCTCCGTGCACACATCGCAAAATACGATTTCCGGGTCCGGCGCATTCGCTTCGATGTGCGGGAAGTTTACGTTATAGAACGCGCGCTTGAGATGGGCTCGTTCGAGTAGAACCTCAAGCACCTGCGCGGTCCACCGGGCCGTGCGCTCCCAGTCCATCGGTTCAGCGGCTTTGAAGAACTGCGAAAAGGCCACGCCCGTCTTGCCGAGAAAGGCCGCCTCCCGCACGGCCGCCACCGTCCCCGAAATATAGACATCCGCACCGAGGTTCCCGCCCGCATTGATGCCAGACAGAACCAGGTCGGCGTCCTCGGCCAGATGCGTAAGCGCGACGCGCGTGCAATCCACCGGTGTGCCGTCCACGGCGTACTCGCCGTTCTCGCGCTGCTCGACGTGAAAGGCCTCGCGCGTCGTCGTCTGATGGCTGCACTCCGAACGCTGGTCCTTCGGCGCGACGACCAGCATGTCGCCCTGCACCGCCTCGCGCAACGCCACAAGGCCCGGCGCATCGATTCCATCGTCGTTCGTTAATATAAACTTCATCTAGCGCTCCTAGGGTGTCGCGTCCGCAGCGGAGCCCGCCGCCGATAGTTTATACTCGATGTAGTTCGCTCCCGGCCGCAAGACTCCTTCGGCAAGCATGGCCGCGTAAAAAATACTCAAGAGGGCGACCGCCATGCCAGCGCCGATCTGAGATGGATCTTCCATATGCGCCAGCAAATGGACGATGCCGATTACTGCGCCTATCACGCCCGAACCATACGTTGTCGGAATGAGACCCCGAAGCACCTGGGCGTGTCTGCGGGTGATGGAATCATCCGGTCTCTTTACCACCAGCGCGCTCAAGGCTGAGAGACCGGCCTGAAGGTCCTGATAACCGTACGCCATGAGCCCCGCGCCGAGGGTGAAACCCACCACAATGACAAGTGATGGTATGTTGACGAATACTCCCGGAGATCCCCCCATGCCAATCGCCGCGACGACTTCCCCAAAAACAGCCAAGATACCGATTATGCCCCAGATATTCATAGTGCGCCTCCGTCTGTTCATCCGGAATTATAGAGATTCCTTTGCTGGGTACAGAATAGCACGTCGCAGGTCCGCTACGGAGGTCATGGAGAACACAGAGCGGCAAAGTCGAAATCAGACTGCGGGCCTCGGAGCTATCGCCTAAGCCCGTGCGCGCTCAATTCAGCGACGAGTTCTTCCGCGCGCGTATTTCGCGAAAAAAAGACGTTAGGATTCCGCCGCACTCGTCGGCCATGAGTCCGGGGATGAGATCGGGCCGATGGTTGAAGCGGTTGTCCTCCAACAGATTCATCAGCGATCCGCAGCATCCGGCCTTGGGGTCCATCGCCCCAAAAATAACGCACGGTATACGGGCGAGTATGATGGCACCCGAACACATGGCGCAGGGCTCGAGCGTCACGTACAGCCGCGTATCCTCCAGCCGCCAGGATCCAAGCCGGGCCGCGGCCTGCGTGATGGCGAGCACCTCCGCGTGGGCCGTCGGGTCTTGGAGGGTCTCCCGCTGGTTGTGCGCTTTGCCGATGATCTCGCCTTGATGGACGATGACGCAGCCCACGGGGACCTCGCCTTGATCGAAGGCTCTCTCCGCTTCCTTGAGCGCATAATTCATATATCGGGTGTCGTCGTCTTGCATGGGCCGCGATTGTCCCTATGAGCCGCAGCGAAGTCAAGGCCGCAGCCGAAACCTGCCACTCAGGAGGTATTGCAAAATGTCTATCTGCGAAAGTTCTACACTCGATAGGGCCTGCCTAAACGGGACAGATGACCTCCAAACCCCTTGATGAATAGGGGATTGAGGAGCGCCCACCCCACAGCCGAAAATCGTTGAGGAGACCCGGCGAGCGTGGCCTTCGTTTAGATTCTACCGGCGATTTGACTTTGGGGGAATTTATGCCATAATGATTCATTCAGGCAATGGGCCTACGCTCATGAATGGGAAATGCCGGATTAATCGAAAAAGGAGCAAGAAAATGGTAAAAAGATTGAGCCTGTTTGGCCTCGCGGCGACGCTCGTGTGTAGCGGCGTTGGCGCGTGGGGAGAAAGTGTGTCGGGCGTGGTGAAAGACGCCTCCGGCTCGCCACTCCGTGGTGTAATGGTTTCGGCCATTACCGAAAATTTCGAAAAGAGCATTTCCGTACTGTCTGCAGCGGACGGCACCTTCACGATCGACGGATTATCCGCGAAGGCCTATGACATTCGGGGCCGCTTTATCGGACTCGAAGACAACACACTCACGGGCATAACCGCGGGATCGTCCAAATCGAAGTCCGTGACCCTGAGCATGGATCCGACTAAAGACATCAATCTTCAGCGGCCGGCCGACAACCTGCTCAGCATGTTGAAGTTTGACAGCATAAAGGACAAAGCGAATTTCAAAATGTTCTGCGCATACTGCCATCAGGTTGGAACGCTCGGATTTCGCTCGCCCGAGGAACCCGTTGACTGGGAAACGATGGTTACCCGCATGGACGGTTTCGGCGGATTGTATAAGCACTCGCAGGAAACCGTTGTTCCCCGCCTCCTTGCCGCGTACTCAGACGAAGCCGTGAAGAACTGGCCCGAGTACACGCCCCCGGTCCCTGAGGATTCGGTGCTGGCTTCGCGGATTACAGAATGGGACGTGGGCATACCGAAGAGCTTTGTCGGCCCCCGCGGGAGCGACCCGGAGAAGTACGGTGGCGGGAGACCATCATTCATGCACGACCTGGAATTGGGCCCTGATGGCCTGATCTACGGCGTGGATGGACCCAATGCCTCCATTGTCACGCTCGACCCAAAGACGGACGAGCTCATCTGGTACCGCATTGGCGTAGGTGCTCACTCCATCGAACCCGATGCCAAAGGCAACATGTGGCTGACGCTTTCCGGCAGTGGCGAGATGGCAAAATTCGACGTCTCGACCAATGAACTTGTAAGGATGTCCTCAGCACCGGCCCCGATGCCCCGAGGCGGCTATCCTCACACGCTTCGTGTAAGCCACAAGACGGGTCTCGTTTGGTACACCGACGCGGGCCGCGAAGTTTACAGCATACACCCAGATCCGCCGTATCAAGTTACGGAATACAAGACGCTGAGCGCTAACCAGGCCGTTGGTGGTGGACGCGGCGAGTCGTCCGGACGGACGCCCTACGGCCTCGATATTGCCCCGAACGGAATGATTTGGTACGCCAAACTGAACGGCAACCGCATCGGCCGGATCAATCCCGATGTGAAAGGTGGCGACATAAAGGAATGGAACCCTCCGATGATCGGACCGCGCCGCCTGCAACTGGATGCCGATGGCATCGTTTGGGTGCCGGGCTGGGGCGACGGAGTCATTGGTGCCTTTGACCCGAAGACGGAAGAGTGGGAACTCTACGAGATGCCCAATGCGATAAACCGGCTTCCATACGCCTTGAACATCAATCGCAAGACTGGGATGATCTGGATTACGGGCACGGGCAGCGACACGTTGATCTCTCTCCATCCGAAAACCGGACATTTCACGGAATACCGGCTGCCCTCTAAGGTAACCTTTATGCGTGAAATCGAGATCGATAACGACGGCAACATTTGGACCACGAATTCGCAGAGTCCGCTCCGTCACTCGGAACGCGGCTTTAGCTCGTTCATCAAGCTCGAACCGGGTATCTAAATCCGAATTGAACGCCTAATATCCCGGCGGATTCCGCAATGGAGTCCGCCGGGTTTAATTTGGGCTAAACAGACTTACCCTAATCGATAGTAGGCTGACCGCCGACATCGATATCGAATACCCAGGGCGTGTATCAAGCCCAGCACAGCGAAGCCGCAGCCAAATCGGTCGAGCTGACATCGACCCAATGTCTTCTTTCCTGTCATTGCGAGTCAGAACCCGCTTTGCGGGAAATTGGGATAAGAACAGAGGCGAGAACCGGGTGCCACCTTCAAACTTGTTTGGAGGTGCGGGTAACGGGAAATCACATCACCTCCATACGAGTTTGAAGGAGCCCCACGTGTCTCTCAGAAAAAGATCAATACGACCTCACTGCTAATGGCGGCCTCCGATTCGCTGCTTCCCCAATTCAACGAGCGCTCCCGCAGTGATTAGCAATAGTAATGCATCGCCGAGCCTTGCGGCTGGCGAGAACCTACCGAATCCAGAGGATGCGCAACCTCCCTCTCCCTCTCCCTCGCTGCCCGAAGACAGCAAAAGAAAATTGATCGCGGCACCGGTCGCCTCGGCAGCCGAAACCGGTTTTCTCTGCGAGCGGAAACCCGAGGCGCTGGCCTCGACCATGTAGTCGCCTTCGGCCACCGCCGTATACGCATATATTCCGTCAGAGTTGGTCGATAGCGTCGGGATTCCAGAGTCAATCAAGGCAACGGTAGCGCCTTCGATAGGGCCTTGCTCATCGCTGACCAGGCCCACGATGCTCAAGGGGATGAGGCCTTTCAAGACTGTGGTCTGGCGAACGTCGGAGACATTCAGATCGCCGTCAAGGGCATAGACGTTCACTTGGTATTCACCCGGCGCGTCGAACGCATCAAACGTTGCTTCGAAGCGATTCGCGGCGTCGGGAATCAGGTCAAAGGTGGGGCGTTGCGCCTGGGCGGCGGCGCGTGTTCCTTCGGGGGGATCGACCACAGTCCACACCCGCGCGATGGCCGCATCTTCATCCTGCAAATCCATCGCAACAAAGGTCGCAGAAGAGTCTTCGATATCGAGAGATTGATCGGCCGATAGGCTCGTGATCGAGGGAGGCTCATTGAACAGACCGACTTGGTGGACCCCTTCCGTCGTCGCCGCCAATTGCCCGTCCGAGGGCTCGTTTGCCACCCCATTTCCGTTGTCGTCGAGAACAGGATTCTGATAGCCCGCGACGCCCCCGACGGCGTCCGTCGCATTCAAATAGGCCGCATGGAGATCCAGTCCATTGAAAATGCCCAGCCAGAAAAAATAGGAGAACGACAGGGTCCCGCCCGTTTCAAAAATCGCTGCTTCGTCGGAGGATGTGGACCCGATGAGAACCCGGTTTGATCCCGAAGCGAGCGCGGGTAGAAAACTTCCGGCCTCGTCCGTATCCATGATGACGATCAGCGTGCCCGCGAAAGCAGC
>JAPYPO010000224.1 GCA_029937645.1 Candidatus Hydrogenedentota bacterium | reverse complement strand
CGCCCTACCGGTACTGGCGCAAAATTGCGTGAAATGCCATGGTGAGAAAAAGCACAAGGCCGATTTCCGCATGGATACACTTGAGGGTTTGTTGGAGGGTGGCTTTGAGGGCCCTGCCATCATTCCCGGCAAGCCGGAAGAGAGCTTTCTTATTGAGGTTCTTGGCCGCGAACACGAAGTGAAAATGCCGCCGGACGAAGAAGATCCCTTGTCGCAAGACGAGGTGGATGTCCTCACGGAATGGGTTCGCCTCGGTGCGCCGTGGCCGAGCGATATTCTTATGCCGGATGCCCCGGCAAAGGCGCCGTCCGATGGCCCGGTCGCTCCACCGCGTGAAGCGCTGGCGCTCGTCCTCGCGAAAGCGGACGCCGCGCCCATCGATTTCAACCGGGACGTTCGCCCCATTCTCGCGGACAAGTGTTATGCATGCCATGGTCCTGACCCGAAGGTCCGCAAGTTCAGCCTGCGACTGGATGACGGGATCCGGGCCTTCGAGGAACTGCGCTCGGGAAAGAAACCGCTCGTGCCTGGCGACGTTGAATTAAGCTCGTTGATTCAACGGGTAGTCCACGCCGACCCGGAGACCCGTATGCCGCCGCCCGAAGCGGCAAAGCACTTGTCGCAGGAAGAGGCCGATACGCTCACGCAGTGGATTCAAGAAGGGGCCCAGTGGGATAGCCATTGGGCGTGGGTTCCCCCGAAAGGGGCTGAACCGCCCGAGGTAAAGAATCCCTCGTGGACGCAGAATCCCATCGACAACTTCATCCTCGCACGGCTCGATAAGGAGGGCATCGAGCCTTCGCCCGCCGCAAATCGGGAGACGCTTATCCGGCGGGTGACCCAGGACCTCACGGGCCTCCCTCCGACGCTGGAAGAGGTTGGGGCGTTTCTCGCGGATCGTGAACCCAGGGCCTATGAGCGGGTCGTGGACCGGCTTCTCCAATCGCCTCGCTACGGGGAACATATGGCCCGCTATTGGCTGGATCTGGCTCGTTACGCGGACACGAATGGCTATCATATTGATAACCACCGGTTCATGTGGCCCTGGCGCAATTGGGTGATCAATGCATTCAACGAGAACATGCCCTTCGATAAGTTTACGGTCGATCAACTCGCAGGCGATCTGGTTCCGGACCCGACGATCGAACAGAGAATCGCCACGGGCTTTAACCGCAACCACATGCTCAATTTCGAGGGCGGCGCATTCGCTGCCGAATACCGGGCGCAGTATGTATTCGACCGTGTAGACACGACGGGCACCGTATGGTTGGGGCTGTCGGTAGCCTGCGGGAAGTGCCACACGCACAAGTATGACCCCATCTCGCAGAAGGAGTACTACGAGATGTATGCCTTCTTCAATACCATCGAGGAAGTCGGTCTTGACGGACCGTTTGGGAACGCCCCACCGAAAATCATGGCCCCTTTGCCCGGTCAACAGCGTGCCCTCAACGCGCTCATCGCGCCGGTCGAAGAGGCGAGACACGCGCGCAACAAGCCGATGCCGAACCTGGACGCCGCGCAAACCGCTTGGGAAGCGGGCTGGGCCGCCGCGCACGGGGATCGGTGGCAACGGATTACGGGTGAACGCTCGGACACGGAATCAAAAACCCAAGGCGGCGAAGGCGTGCTTCGGCTCGAATCCAGCGCCCCCCTTGATTCGGTTGTTGCGGTCAGGATGGATGTTGTGCCAACGTCGAATACCGCGCCGTTGACCTTCGTTCGAGAATTAGAAGTGGACGTCGTCACCCCCACGGAAGAGGGCGAGGAAAGCGTGACGTCGGTCAAGTTTGTGTCCGTGAATAGCGATCAGCTTCGCGAGGAGTTGGTGTTAGATTTTCTAGGAAAATCTAACGACCCTCTCCGGCTCGTGGACGGCAATCACGGCAGCGACTGGAAGGCCAATGGCGTCGCTTCGGGTTTGGCGCGCACCGTTATCTTCATCCCCGAAGAGCCCTTTGACGTGCCCGAGGGCTCGCGCCTACGTGTCACGTTGAATCACAACGCCAGGCCTTCCGACACGGACGTCGAATACCTCTTCGCCACAACTTCGTCGGACGCAGACGCTTTTTCCCATGCGAAGTTGGGGCCGTGGCACAGCAGTGGAACCTTTGGTGCGACGAGCGGCGAACAGGCCTTTAAGAAGGCATACGCGCCTGAGCAGGGGGTCGACTTGGATGCCGTCTACGCGGACGGACTGCGCAAGTGGAGTACCCTTAGCGGTCGGAATGACGGCAAGATTCACCCGTTGAACGACGGCGTACATGCGACGTATATGTACCGCGAAATTGAATCGCCTACCCGCCGCGTGGCCAACGTTAGCATCGGCACCGACGACGCGGTAAAGATTTGGGTCGATGGCGAACTGGTCCACGAAACAAACGGGGAGCGAGCGGTCGAGGCCAATCAGGATTCCTTCTTCGTTATGCTGAAGAAGGGCACGAATGGGCTCCTGATGAAAGTGGCCAATTACGGCGGCGACTCCTCCTTTTACTTTCGAATTTCCTACGAGGAATTTGGTCCGGAACCTCTGGATATTTCGTTGCTGCTGATGAAGTCCGAGAAGGAACGCAAAGCAGACAACGCGGCGTTGCTGCGGGATTTCTATTACAGAACACGCGGAAGAATGGCGTGGCCCACGCCGGACGACGCGGCGCGGATCCGGGATTACTACCGGGATCTCCATTCGCCGGAGTGGCGCGAGCTGGATGCCGACTTCGTGGCGCTCAAGCAGGTTTTGGATGCGTACGAGGCCGAGGTTCCCACGACGATGGTCATGGAGGAAATGGCGAAACCCCGGGATACCCATATTCTGATTCGCGGCCAATACGATCAGCCTGGCGAAAAAGTAGAAGCCAATGTCCCGGCCGTTTTTCCTCAGCTCCCCCAAGACACGCCCGCCAATCGATTGGGATTCGCCCAGTGGCTAGTCTCGCCGGATCATCCGCTGACGGCCCGCGTGGCGGTGAACCGGTATTGGCAACAGTATTTCGGGACGGGCATTGTGAAGACGGCGGAGGATTTTGGCTCCCAGGGCGAATGGCCCAGTCATCCGCAACTGCTGGATTGGCTCGCTACGGAGTTTATGGAATCGGGCTGGGATGTCAAAGGAATGCAGCGGCTCATTGTCACCTCGGCCGCCTACCGCCAAGCTTCCCATATAACGCCGGAACTGTTGGAGCGCGACCCAGCCAACCGCCTGATTGCCCGTGGCCCGCGGTTCCGGCTGGACGCGGAGGCGGTGCGCGATTCGGCCTTGGCGATCAGCGGCCTGCTCTACGAGACTGTTGGCGGCCCGAGCGTCCAACCGTGGCAGCCTGCGGGCCTTTGGGAAGATGTGTCGTTCGCGATGGGAAAAGGAACATTCGGTGACGAGATGTATAAGCAATCGGAAGGCACGGACAACTACCGCCGCAGCATGTACACCTTCTGGAAGCGGACGTCGCCGCCACCCAATCTCTCACTCTTTGACGCGCCGGAACGGGAGTTCTGCGTATCGCGGCGTGAACGTACCAATACGCCGCTGCAAGCACTCACACTGCTGAACGATCCGCAGTTTGTGGAGGCCGCGCGCGCCTTTGCCGAGCGCCTCATGAAGGAAGGCGGCCCGACGCTTCGAGACAAGGCCACCTATGCGTTTCAACTGAGCACGGCGCGGCGTCCCACCGAACGCGAGGTTGCGATCTTAGTCGACGCGTACCGCGCGGGACTTGAGGAATTTAAGGCGGACCAAAACGCGGTGGACGGCCTGCTTGCGGTTGGGCTGTTCGAACATGACCCCTCGCTTGATCGCAGCGAACTTGCTGCGTGGAGTACCGTAGCAAGCCTGCTGTTGAATTTGGATGAAACCATCTCGAAACTCTGACGCGCCGAGCTACGGAAATTAGAAAAACAATTCGACAACGGAGAAATGATACTCATGGATCCCCTTTGCGAACACAAAGCACACCTGACGCGTCGCCAGTTTTTTGGCCGTACTGCGACCGGTATCGGCGCTGCCGCGCTCGGCTCGCTTCTTAGCCCACAGGCTTTCGCTTCCGGCGGGACGATCACCCAACCCCATTTCGCGCCGAAGGCGAAGCGAGTCATTTATCTGTTTCAATCCGGTGGCCCGTCGCAGCACGAACTTTTCGACTACAAGCCCATTCTGAAAAAATTCCGCGCCACGGAATTGCCCGACTCGATAAGCGGCACCGAACGCGTCGCGGGGCAGAGTGCGGGCCAAGCCTCTTTCCCGGTGGTTCCTTCCATTTACGATTTCAAGCAGCACGGGGAGAGCGGGACGTGGTTTAGCGAGCTGCTGCCGCACATGGCTACCGTGGCCGACGATCTCTGCGTCATCACCACGGCCAATACCGAAGCCGTAAACCACGATCCCGCAATAACCTACATCCAAACCGGGCACCAGCAACCCGGTCGCCCGAGTATGGGCGCGTGGTTGAGCTACGGGCTGGGCACGGAAAACGAAAACTTGCCTTCGTTCATCGTTCTTATTTCCCACCCGAGCCGGGATGCCCAGACTCAGGCGTTGTACCACCGCTTATGGGGCGCGGGCTTCCTGCCTTCCGCCCACCAAGGCGTCCAATTCCGCGCGGCGAACGATCCGGTTCTCTATCTTTCGAACCCGCCGGGAATCAGCGCGAAAGCACGCCGCCGCATGTTGGACAGCCTCGCCAGCCTCAACCAAATGCAACTCGATGAATTTGGCGACCCGGAAATTAACACCCGCATCGCTCAATATGAAATGGCGTACCGCATGCAGACCTCCGTTCCCGATGTGGTCAGCATCGACGACGAGCCGGATCATGCAATCGACGCCTACGGACCCAATGCGAGGACGCCCGGAACGTTTGCGGCCAATTGTCTACGCGCCCGCAGGCTGGCTGAAAAGGGCGTTCAATTTGTACAGCTTTATCACCGCGGCTGGGACCAGCACGGCGATCTGCCTAACGCTATTAAATCCCAGGCAAGCGATGTAGACCAGCCGACGGCCGCGTTGATTAAGGATCTCAAAGAGCGCGGCATGTTGGATGAGACCTTGGTAATTTTCGGCGGCGAATTCGGGCGCACGGCCTATTGCCAAGGCGCCATGAGCGAGAAGAACTATGGGCGCGATCACCACGGTCGTTGCTTCAGCATTTGCATGGCGGGCGGTGGAATCAAAGGCGGCATGACCTACGGAGAGACGGACGATTTCAGTTACAACATCGTGAAGGACCCCGTTCATATTCACGACATCAATGCGACGATCCTTCGCCAGCTCGGCATCGACCACGAGAAACTAACGTACCGATTCCAGGGACGCGACTTCCGCCTCACCGACGTGCACGGAAAGGCCGTCAAGGATATCATCGCGTAGCCCGGTATAGCCGAGAGGAAATTTGTCGATCTGATATCGAATGAATCTCTTCTCAACTGTTATTGGGAAGGGGCGTTGGCCCACAACGAAGACTACTCATCCGCAAGTTCGTTGAACACAAAATCCACGATCAACGGATAGTGGTCGGACCCGACATTCGGGCCAATCTTTCGCCCTACCACGTGCACCCCCTCGGAATGAAGACAGTGATCCAGCGGCACGCGAAACGGAATTAGATTCACCGGTCAACTGGTCTGAAGGCCCCATCCCTTCCCGCTATTGCTCAGGCCAGTCCGGCTAAGAAATTGTTGAAATACCGGGGACCAGGGCGTCATGTTGAGGTCTCCCAGCACGATAACCGGCTTCGACATTTCGACTACGGCATCCGCGATGGCCTCCATTTGCGTATTGCGCATGCGAGAATACTCGGCCCCTGCCGGCGGTAGCGGGTGTGTGCCAATGAAACTGATGGTCCGTGCTCCGTACTCCAGCCGCGCTACCGTAGAGGGCGCACCCGAATCGCCAAAGTAAGCGACCTGTGAGTCCTGCAACGGAGTCCGACTGTACAGCGCGATGCCGAAATTGTCGGGTTGGGGGTGCTCGATGCGGTACGTGTACTCCTCGTGCAACCCGGACATCCGCCCCAGCCACGCCGTGTCCACTTCCTCAAGCAGAACCACGTCTGCATCGAATCGCTTGATCGCTTCCAAGACGCGCACCGAATCGCCGGTCTCTCGGTTGACGTTCATCAGCATGACGCGAAAGTCTGCTGTTCGACCAGCGTCCGGAGATTTACCAAAGAAGATCGGCAAGACCACCGCCAAATTCACACACACTGCCACGCCGTACACCGCCGCCCAGCGGAAGCGGCGCGCCACCACCAGATACAAGGCGCAAAGCAGCAGTGCACAAAAGTATTGAACGCGAAAGTGGGTAAACAATTCGGCGGACCAGTGAAACCCGCCGAACAGTGCGATAACGGTGCCCATAGCCGAGGGGGCACCGAGTAGAATAACCAGGTTGGAGGGATTGATCGACCGTTTGGGGCTGGAGGACTCATTTGGCATGGACTTTTTCTCAGGGCGATGTCAGCCTAGCACGTCTTTGAGCGTTCTGCAGACCTGACGATCACATCTCCGTAGGGTTTCGGTTATCCATAAACTCTATCGGACGGATGTGGAAAGGTCAAAGAAGCCTCCCGGAACGCCGGACTCAATTCGTGACACGAATGGGCTTGTCCTCGGAGTCCATGGCGGCAACCTCGCCCACGACGACCGCATCCTCATAGCCGAGAGAATGTAGCGCGTCGACGCACGTTTGTACTTGGGCCTCGGGGATGCTTGCCACGAGGCCGCCGGAGGTCTGGGGATCGAAGAGGAGTGGGTAACGTGGATTCTTGTCCGCGCCGTCTTCGATCACGAT
>JAPYPO010000223.1 GCA_029937645.1 Candidatus Hydrogenedentota bacterium | reverse complement strand
GGTCAAAGGACGGAAGGTTTCGATGGCGATCAAGGCCCACAATCTTTTCCAACGCCAAGCGAAAGGCCCCGTTGCGCAGGAACCAGTTGGATATCGGCGCGGTCGCGCTTCCGAGCGCCGCGAGCGAATCCGCCGCCATCATGGCTTGATCCACGCGCGAATGGGGATGCGTCTCCGCGACCCGATCCTTCACCTCCGCGATCATCATGGGGATGTCGATTTCCGCCGGGCAAATCTCTTTACACAGCCCACAGGAAATGCACAGGGACGCGAAGTCGCCCGCGTTTTCCAGGCCGTGCACCTGGGCCGTCCACGGGATGCCGATAGGCCCTGGATAAATGTGGCCAAAGGTGTGTCCGCCCACGACCCCATAGGTCGGGCAGATGTTCATGCAGGCTCCGCAACGGATGCAGTGGAGCGCCTCGCGCAACGCCGAATCCTCGCGCATCTCCGAACGCCCGTTGTCGAGGATGATGATGTGCGATTCGCGCGGCGCGCCGCCTTCGCCCATGGGGGATCGACCGCCCATCCACGTCACGTAGGTGGTCGGGCATTGGCCCGTGGCGCTGACCGGATGGGCCAGGACCATGAGCAGGGCGTCTTCCACCGTATCGACGATTTTCTCGACACCCATCACGCAGATGTGGCAATCGCCGAGGCTCGAAACCAGCCGCGCGTTCCCCTCGTTCGTTTCGATGACGATGCCGCCCGTTTCCGCGACGCCCACATTCGCGCCCGTCATGCCGATGTCGGAGTTCAAGAAGATCGGCCGCAGGTACTTTCGCACGACTTTCATGATGGCCGGAATATCGCTGGGAACGTCCTTGCCGGTTTCCTTGGAAAAAATCTCGGCCACGTCTTCACGCGTCTTATGAACCGACGGAAACACCAGGTGGTACGGCTTTTCGCCGGCGAGTTGGATGATCAACTCGCCCAGATCGGTTTCGACGACGCGTAAACCGGCTTCCTCCAGCGGATGGTTAATCTCGATCTCTTCGGTGGTAAGAGATTTCGATTTGGAAACCGTCTTCGCCCCGCGCTCCCGCGCGATATTTAAGACGTACTCGATGGCCGCGGGCCCGTCCTTCGCCATAAAGATCTTCGCGCCCCGCTTCTCGGCATTCTCAACAAAGCGGCCGAGCAGTTCATCCTGACACGAGATGCAGCGCTCCTTCGTCTCGCGGACCTCAGCGCGGAATTCCGCTCCTCCGGGCAGGACCGCCAGCGTCTCCGAGCGCGAATCGCGGCCCCGCTTCATAGCGCGCATAAGAAATTCGCTGGCCTTCGGACGCTCGATAGCCTCCGTGATAAGCCCATTCAGCCGCGTGTATCTATCCACAGTCATCGCGCGGCTCCTTCATCCAGAACAACGACATGCACGTTCTTGGGGCCGTGAACCCCCAGCGTCAAAATCATTTCAATATCCCCCGTCCGGCTCGGACCGGAAATAAAACTAACGACACAGTTCTTGTCATTCTCCTGAAAGGCATTCCGCAAACAGGCCGCCGAATCCTCCAGCCGTTCCACAAGATCGTCGCTCCACACGATACCCACATAGGTGCGCGGCAACGCGGACACGAGGCGCGCCGCGTCATCCAGCGTCGTTTCCACCAGCGTAGCCGTCTGCGCGATTCCGCACTCCGCTGCGCCCACACCCACTTGGGCGCCGTCAATGAGGTCCGGCAACTCGCTGGATTCATATTTGGGGCCAATGACGCGGATACCCTCGCCCTCACACAACCAGGTGACCGCCTCCGTCAATTCCGGCGCCAAGTCGCCCAAGGCAACACAATCCGCCTCCGATTCGCGGCAAACCGATAGAACAATATCCGCGGCCGAAGCCCAATCCGCCGCCTGGTACCCATGCCCCCGGAGGTCTTCAAGCTTCGCGATGAACTGCTCGGCAAGCGTAGTAGTCGATTCCATATAGTTTCTTTCTAGCTCCGTAGTAGCGCTTGTATAAAGATGTTTGCCGCGCGGATTTGTCCGCTCAAAGAGTGGCTCGCATCCGGTTGAATACCGTATCACGAAATGCGGCTGCGGCCAAAACAGCTCCACGCTTTCTTTAGCGCCGCCAGATCACGGTTGGGCTTCACTTGCGCATCAAAATATATTTAGGCATAATTGGACCTGAACGAGCGCGTAACCCATGGACGGAGTAGACTCTATGCGCCTGGAGACCTCCCGCTTCGGCGAGATCGACGTCGATGAAGGGGACATCATAACCTTTACCCAGCCCATCATCGGGTTCCAGGAATTCCGTCGTTTTTTGCTCATCGATGCAGACGACGCGAATAGTGTTTCCTGGCTCCAATCCGTTGATGCGGGCGATCTCGCCTTTATTCTGATGGACCCGCGCCACGTCATTCCGGACTACGAAGTGAAACTCAGCAAGCACGAGATGACCGAGTTGGCCGTCTCTGCGGTTGATGAACTCCAAGTGTTTACCCTGGTAGTCGTGCCCCAGGATCGCAGCCAGGTACGCACCAACCTGAAAGCCCCCATCCTCATCAATACAAAACTTCGCCTCGGGAAACAGACCATCCTGGACAAAAGCAATTATCCCGTCCAGTATTTCCTCGCGCAGAACCAGCAAGAAGCGGAAGAGTCACCCAAGGAGGTCTCCAATGCTCGTTCTAACTCGTAAGGAAAACGAGAGCATTATGATCGGCGACGACATCGAGGTGAAATTACTCGATTTGAAAGAGAACCAAGTTAAGATCGGGATTATCGCTCCGCGAGAGGTTGCCGTTCACCGCCGCGAAGTCTACGACGCCATTCAGAAGGAAAACGCCGACGCGGCGTCGGGCGGAGAATCCATTGATAGTCTCTCCGACCTCATTCAGCCTTAGTCCATGGAAATTTTAGTCGACGGCGAGAAGAGCTTCGAGCCGCCCGAGGGGTTCGATACGCTTAGCGCGGCGATTATCGAAGTCTGCGCCCGCGTGAATGAGACGGGCCGTGCTGTCCTGCGAATCACCATCGATGGCGATTCCTTGAGCCTAGATAATTTCGAAGACGACCTGGGCGAAAAATCACTCGCAGACGCCGGGCTACTCGAAATCCAGACCGAATCCGTGCTGACCCTCGTCGCAACGTCTATTGAAGAACTGCAAGAGGCGCTTTCGGAACTGCCCACGATTTGCCATCAACTGGCCGAAGTATTTCAGCGGGGCGAAGCGGAAGAGGGCTTCGAGAAACTTCCCCAACTATTTGATATCTGGCATGCCATCAAAACCCGCGAAGACCAGATCTGTCGGGCGCTCGATCTCAACGCAGAGCACTTGACCATCGACGACGCGACCTTGCCCGAATTGCATGAGGAATTAAATGCAGAACTTGCAAAGGCGGTGGTTGCGCTGCAGTCGCAGGACACGGTAGCCCTGGGAGACCTCCTCGAATACGAGCTTGCACCCAAGGCTGAGCAAGAGTCCGAAATCGTAGGGCTCCTGCACGAGCGCCTGAAAGAGCGCATCGGCTAGATATCGGCTCGACTGACGGACTGAGGCGACGCCGCGTGGAGCCATGTTTCGGCGTCCCCGTTGGGGGGGGGGGGCTACGGAGAGCAGTTCCCGCAGTCTAGAGATCGTACAGCGCCGAATACTTCCCTTCCAGATACCGAAGATAGGGGGCTGGCGAGGGTTCGAATCCTGTTGCATCGTGGACGATCTCCTCGGCCATTTTTCTGCGGCCGTACTGATGGACATGTTCGCGAAGCCAGCTCAGCAGTTGACCGAATTCTCCGGCTTCCACGTCTTGCCAAAGGGTGGGGGTATCTTTCTCGATTTGTTCGAAGAGTTGGGCGGCGTAAAGATTGCCGAGGGCATAGGTGGGGAAGTAGCCCATGGCGCCGTGCGACCAGTGGATATCTTGGAGACAGCCCTGAGTGTCGTCCCGCACGTCGAGCCCTAGATAGGCCTTTATTTTTTCGTTCCACACCGCAGGCACGTCGGCGACTTCGATATCCCCTTCGATGAGCGCCACTTCAATTTCGAAGCGCAAGATCACATGAAGGTTGTACGTGCATTCGTCCGCTTCGACGCGGATGAATGTGGGTTCGACTCGATTGATGGCACGGTGCATCTGCTCGGGGGTGATGGAATCGAGCTGCCCCTTGAATTTCGCTTGATAGGCGCCGGTGTAGTGTTTCCAGAAGGGCAAGCTTCGACCGATCATATTTTCCCACATCCGCGACTGGCTCTCGTGGATACCCAGCGACGGAGCTTGCGCCAGGACGGAACGGCGGTCTTCCGGACGGAATCCTTGTTCGTACAGGGCGTGACCGCCTTCGTGGATGGAGCCGGTGAGCGCGGAGAACAATTCCTTTTCGTGGAGGCGCGTCGTCACGCGGACATCGTACAGATCGAAGTTCGTCGTGAAGGGGTGAACCGATTTATCTTGCCGCCCCGCTTCGAAGTCGTAGCCCATATCTTTGAGGACATCTACCGTGAGATCCCATTGCTTATCCACATCCCAAGTTTGGTCGAGCCACCCCGTATCCGGCTGATGGGGGGATTGGACGATACGCTTGACCAGGGCGCTCTGCTTTTCGGCCAGCTCATCGAAGATTGTTCGCAGTTTCTTCACCGACATGCCACGCTCGTATTCGTCGAGAAGCCCGTTATACGGGGAATCCTCGTAGCCGAAATATTCTGCCTTCTGCTTGAGCAGTTCAACCAGCGTTTCAAGATGCGGCTGGAAGGTCTTGAAATCGGCGGTCTTCCGTGCCTCGATCCAGGCATCGTAGGCCTTACTTTGTTCGAGCGCGAAGGTCTCGACGAATGCTTCGGGCAGTTTCATCGCGTTTTCGTAGTCGTGCTGCGTTTCATCAACCAGTTTCTTCGCATCGGCATCCAACGACGTGTCGTTCGCCAACGCGCTGATGAGGTTGCCAACCTTAGTGTCCGTAAAAATCCGGTGCGCCAGCGCCGAAAGCGTCGCCAACTGCTGGCCACGCGCCTCACCTGCTTTGGGGGGCATGTAGACTTCCTGGTCCCACTGGAGGACGGCACGGGCGACATTAATGTCGATGACTTCGCCCATCTTCTTACGGAATTCTTCAAGCGGTGCGTGGTGCATAAATTATTCTCCCGAAATTCCCCGGCAAACCGCTTCGAAGGGGACCGCCACAAAAGCGCTATTCGAATGGCCAGAAGACCGGAATAAGTATCGTCGCGCATAGAGCAAGGATCACAGTCAGCGGCAGACCAACCCGTGTGAAGTCGGTGAACTTGTACCCGCCGGCCCCGTAGACCATGAGGTTCGTTGGGTACCCCAACGGCGTGGCGAAGGTGGCGGCGGTTGCGAAGGCCGTTCCCATGATAAACGTTTTCGGATTCACGCCAAGAGTGATCGCCACCGTCACCGCAATGGGAAACATGATCATGGCGGCTGCTTTGCACGACACCGTCTCAGCGAAAAATCCCGTGAGAGCGTACAATAAAAATAGCGTTAGGTATAAGGAAAAGCGGCCCGTGCCGCCCGACAGATCAATGATGCGATCCGCCAACATTTCCGCCGCGCCCGAATTGTCCAACGCTTTGCCCAACGCGATCGCCGTGCCGATGGTCAAAATGGTTTGCCAATCGATGCTATTGCGCGCGACCCCGGAATTGACGCAACGCGTAGCCAGCATGAGGAAGGCAACGCTCCATGCGGCAATTTCGACAGGAAAGCGCGGCAGGTCGAGCGTCATCAGGACGACAAGCACAACAAGCAATCCGATGCAAATGTAGCGCTTGTCGTGCCGCGTCGGGCGCGCCCCCGCGATTTCACTTACGAGGTAGAAGTCGGGGTTGTTGCGGTGGGCGCGGGAGAAATGGGTGCCCGTTTGCAGCAGCAAACTGTCGCCCGAGCGCAAAACGATATCCCCAACGCGGCCTTGCAGCCGTTCCGCGCCCCGGTTCACCGCGATGACCGCGGAGTTATACGTCGCGCGGAAATCCGCGTCCCGAATATTTTTCCCAGCCAACGGCGAGCGCGGCGAGATAACCGCCTCCACCAAGTTCATCGTGCGGCGTTTGACTGCGTCAGCCTCGTAGGCGGCATCGGCGACGGGCACGAGGCCGTGGATGCGTTCCAAGTCAAGTATCGTGCTCACCACGCCGGTAAACGTCAGGATGTCAGCTTCGCAGAGGACTTCGCGGGGGGAGACAGGCGAGATCGCTTGTTCGTTCCGGTAGATCTCAGTAAGAAAGAGTCCGGGCAGCTGGCGCAGTCCCGCGGCTTCGATGGATTGGCCGATCAGACTACAGACAGGTTCAATCCGCATCTGCGCAAAGTACTCGCGGGGCGCCGCCTCCACACGTTCAATCATATCGCGTCGGTTGGGCAAGAGGCGTCGGCCAAAGAGCAGCAGGTAGGCGCTGCCGATCACGACGAAGGGCACCCCGACCTTCGCCATCTCAAACATGCCCAGGGCCTCGAAGGCGTCGGGGATGACGCCATTGACGGCCCGCGCTTCTCCTTCCTTGATGATCAAATCGCGGATAATCAAGTTCGTGCTCGTACCGATGAGCGTACAGGTTCCGCCAAGAATCGCGATATACGACAACGGCAGCAATAGACGGGACGGCGACACGTTATTGCGCCGGCCCCAGTCGCTTACCACCGGCATCAGCATAGCCACGATGGGCGTGTTGTTCATGAACGCGGAGAAGGAGGCGACGGGAAGAACCATATGCGCAATCGCGGATTTCTCGGTCTTAGCCTTTCCAAACACCAAGCCGGAGATCGTGTGTACGACGCCGGTTTCTTGCACGGCCGCGGCGACGACGAAC
>JAPYPO010000222.1 GCA_029937645.1 Candidatus Hydrogenedentota bacterium | reverse complement strand
CAACAGCGTGAGTCGGTCGGCGGTATTGCTCGTAATGGCGAAGGTGACGAATCCGCTATCCACCAACCACTTACCGTTGTACGCGTCCGCCGCCCAGGCCTTCGAGGTGTCCACGAATAAGGAGGGCGCGCCGATACCATCGGTGCCGATCTCCAGCGTCAATTCAGGCCGGTTCGTCGATGCGTCAATACCGAAGACCGGGAACGTCGGGCTGGTGGGGCGCAACTGCACACCACGCGGCGCGATGCTTACGATATCGACCGGCACATTCACATCCAGCATGTCGTGACTATAGAGATCGATGACGGTGCCTTCTTCGGGATTTCGTTTCGTCAGCGCGCTTGCGCTCACAAAGCCTTGCGGGGTGAATCGCATCCCCGCCTGCCGCTGTCCCGCAGCGCGTGATGGGAGCGTCGCCGGAACAAACGCGCGGAATTTCTCATGGGCAGATATATCCCCCGACGTCCGCACCACGAAGAACAGGTCGTCGCCAAAATTGTTCGGCGATGCCGCGGTCCCAGCGTTATCCTGGTCATCCGCCGGAAGCACAATCGGAATCGCCGGCGTGATCGTGAGCACCCACGCGTTATCGTCACCGTCCACATCGCCGTCGCCATCTAGATCATCCGCGACGCCATCACCATCGATGTCCACCGGCTCCGCCGCGTCCTGCCAATCTAGCAAATTCAGCACGACGATATTTTCCGAGAATAGCGCGCCAGCGACGCCAAAGTTCGCCTCCGGTGAACTCAGGAATACGCCGTCGTTGGTATTTACGATGTCGTCTGCCCAGAGCGTCACGCCCGAGTTCATGTCGCTCCCCTCGGGATCAAGGGGCAACAGGTCAGACGGCGTAAAGCCCGGACCCCATAAGGCGACCGTGAATTCGTCCAGGGTCGATGGCGTGGATGCCAATACGCGCGGATCGCCATTGCCGACGAGGTTAAACCCGAGCAGCGGTGTGAGCCCGCTTCGCGAATCGACGCGTTGCGCAAGTAGCCGCGCCTGCCGGTCCTCCGGCGCCCAGTCCGTCAAATGCGGATACGCGCCCGGCGCGAGTACGCCCGGCCAAGTGAAAAATTCCGGCAAGGGTGGCAATGGGGGCAGATTCTGAAAGAGGGACGAACGAGGAGCAGCCGCGTCCGCGTCAAACTCGGGAAGAAAGAACGGCACCGACTCGAATGCCGGATTCGATCCAATGGTTCTAGTGTTTCTGAAGATTAGGGGTACTCCAAAAGCAGTAAATTGAAAATCAATCTGCCGGAATATGACCTGGGGCGACTCAAGGTTCAAGAATTGCGCCGCTATCAGCCCCGCTGGATCGAGCCACTGTGCGAGATCGCGTTCAAAGAACGGCGTGTCGGGGACTCGTGCAGCATTGGCCTTGGATTCGTAAAGGGTTACCAGGTCATGGATTTCAACGCCCGAGCGAAGAGGCTTCGCGTTGGTCTCGGTCAGCGTTCGTTGCGGCCACCAAGGCTCGATATCGCCCCAACGCGGGTCGTCCTGCCAGACGGGAAATCCCAAACCATCGGCGTAAGCATATGGAATCATGCTATCGACATTGATTCCGCCAGAATTGCTACCTGTCAGGGGATCAATTCGCCGCGGCTCGATAAACACACGAGTGTCTGCGCCTGGAGTGAGTCCAGCCCCGTCGCCCGGCACCGTGGATACGTCGGTAAATCCGCCGTCGGCCCGGAATACAACGAAGTAGTCTACCTGCTCAGGAAAGCCACCGGTGGCCGTCCCTATGTCGTCAGGATCTAGATCTAAGGGATCGGGGACGGGTTCGACGAATCCAGCCACGCCATCAATGGGCGAGTCGACGTTCTGCCTGCTTCCGCCGGAGAAGAGCAGTTTTATCTTCCACCAAGGATCGCCTCCTCCCGGCGGGAAGGGGACATATTCCCACTCCGGTATCAGGAGATCGACGTCGGGCAGAAGCCGATAGTCCGTAAAAGTCACGCCAAACCCGTCGTTGGCGGGGGTCGGAGGATCGAATAGGCCGTTGTTATTCGTATCGACGAACACCGATACCCCGGAAAACGCTATGTCCCGCCCAACCGCTTGATTCGCGTCTAAGAAATCGAGGTCGTTTGGGCTAAATTCGAAAAAGCTTTCCAGCCCGGACCTAGGATCGAAGCCCCCATTGCCCGGTTCGCCGAATGGGTCGGCCCCGATATCGGTGAAGACCACATTGACTTCCCGAAGCGATGCCTGAGGAATCAGCGGATCGGTACCCGTGAACGTAATTGGGTTTTCGGTGTGGGAAAGCGGCGTTGCGTGTAGATCGATGCCCAGCGCCGGTACCCAAGTGTCGACCGCGAAAAGCTGACGCATCGATTGGATATGGCCAGCAACCAGATCGAAAATTGTTCCGGCGGGATTAAAGCGCGGACGCGAGAATTCGGCCATGGCGATTTGGGGTACGAGGGGCCTGCTCCACTCGTTGCTAAATAGGGGATCGTACGGCTCCGATGTCCCACTTGTGACATCGTAGACGCGAAAACTCGAAGTGTACAGTGGGTTATTTTCCAGAATCTCTCCGTCAATGTCCTCGTCATTAATACCAGAGAAGAAGTTCGGAGTGTAGGTATCGATCGGCACCCGGGTTTGATCGACGAAGAAGGGCGCCATGCGCGCTTCGAACACTTCGTACGTCATCGCAATACCGTGGCGCCATGTGGCCGAGGTGCGCATGGCTACAATGTAGGGCTGGCCGACGAGGGTCGGTCCCGTTTCCACGCGGAAATCGGGTGACGTGCTGCTACCACTCCCTACGAAATTAAGCTGGTATTGAATAATGCCTTCTTCGTCTACCGACGCGGATCCTAGCGGCGCGCCGGTATTGTCCCAGGTGAAGAGTAAGGTGTCGAAATTGGTGAGCGCTCCGTCGAAGCCCGCCAGCGGAATGCCTGTGTCTTCGTCGACTTCCTCGTCCGGATCGGGCCCTTCAACGAACAGCCCGAATTCGAGAATGTCCGACACCAAGGGGATGCTGTCTGGGTCAAAATCCGGGTCGGGATTTCCAGGGTCGAAATCGGGGTTCAGCGTGTACGTCAGCGTCTCCAAGAAGCGTGTCGCGGGTGTCTGCTCGTTATCGGGCGCCATATTGATATTGAACAGCGGCACCCAGTCATTCAACGGCACCAGCGCGTGGCCGGCTCGGTTTACATCGCCCGCGGCAATCGCATCGGTAACGATAAGCGAAGCCGTGGACCCACCGCCGCCCGGTCCGGGATCGATAATCACAGGCTCCCGCACGATGATGTAATCGGGCTTTGCGGCGCTCTCCACCGACCCGTCGGCGAAGGTCACTGTCAGGCCGACCGCAAAGAAGCCGACGTCTTCGTACTCGTGATTCGGATTGGCATCCGGGCTCGTTGGGCTGCCGTCGCCGAAATCCCACTCCCAGGCCACCGGAGCGCCCGAGGGCCCGCCGTCGGATTGATCTTGGAAGTTGGCCTGGAACACGGGGTTTAACTCGCCCTCACGCGGCGCTCCCGTGAATTCGACGAAGGGCTGAATAAGAACCTCTATGAATTCCGGCTTCGTTTCCGTAAATGAAATACCTGTCAATTCGGCCACGGTCAGGGACACGGTGTACGAACCCGGGTCCGTGTACGAATGAGACGGATTAGCCTCGGTCGACGTGGCGCCATCGCCGAAGTCCCACAAGTACGACGACACCAGGGCGGGGTCAGTCAAGCTCGTGAACTGCACGGGCAGATTCCGGCCCTGGCGCGTTGGATCCGCGGTGAAATCCGGCGTCAAACCCCGAGCGCCTGTAATGACGCCTGTCCGAACCACCTTCGCGACGGTCGTCCGCACCCAGTACCCACTAAAATCAGGATGGTTAGGATCCTGACTTATGTCGTCCTCAAATCGGGCGGTATTTTCGTCCATCCAGTAGTACCGCTGCGGTTCCTTGAAGAAGCTGATATACCCGATCGCCCGCGTACCCCAAGCGAATTCGCTGAAGATGTCAAACTCGTCGGCCGGCTGCAACGGCGGCGGCGGATTGGAGAAGGTGTCGGGGTCGGGCTCGGTCGGCGTGTTCGGACCCCACGACACAATACCTACGCGGAAGTCATCGCCAATCACCATGTCGAGTGTGCTGCGCAACACCACGAAGAAATCGGGGCGGTCGCCCGCTTGGAGGCCGCCGAAGGAATCGGGAATCCACTGGCGCAGCCGCGGCTGGTCGGCCAAAGGCGCCGGCACGTTGTCCGTACCCGGCGAAGAGAACACGAAGCGGATTTGGTTCGTCGGTTCACCGGGAATACCGAGGCGGACAGGCCGATCATCAAGGCGCACCGGCAAGTCGATATACTCAACCACTCCGTTGACAATCCTCGGCGGATCGAACACGCCAAACGTATTGTTCGGGTGAAAAATATTATCACGGTAGATCGACACGCCGCTGGATACGCCGTTAGCCGGATCTTCGAAGTCCAGCGAAGCGATGTCCTCGGCAAAGTTGAACTCGCCGTCGGGGGTATCGGGCGGGTCATCGTCGTCGGCGTCAAAGCCTACGTCGTAGAACTCGACGATCATTTGTTCGAGGAACGTTGGCGACCGCGCGATTAGCCACGCTCCCTCCCGTGGCGTACCGCTGCGCATAGTAGCCGTGTTCGCAGTGTTCGCGATGATTTCATACGGCTCGAATTCGCTGTCGATGACAAAGTCACCGATCAACTCGCCGGGCTCCCAATTCGAGCCACTCACCGAGAGAGTGCCTGTGCCGCGCGTGCCTTCGCCCAATAATTTGGAACTATAGGGAGTCGCCTCAGCGGATGGACGGTTCGTCGAGGCATCCACGCCGATGACCGGCACGGGGATGCCCGCGCCAATCTCCGCACCCTCTTCCAGCAAAGTCACCGGTTCCAGCAAAGACACCAGCGCCGTCGGCACGTTAAATAAAAGCGTATCGTGGCCATACCAGTCCTGCACCGGGTTCTCTTCCGGGCTTCGGCGAATCAGCATGTCCGGCGGCATATGGATATTTGGCGACAGGGCAATGCCCGCGTCTTTTTCTATATCGCTGCGGCTCGGTAGTGTCGCCGGGATGACCATGCGAATGTTCTCGAAAGCCTGCACGGTGTCCGAGGGCCGGATTACGACGAACAAATCATCGCCTTCATTCCCGCCGGGAGGCAGCGCCTTGGTCACAAGCACTTTTGTGGCCGCCTCCTCTTTCGCGTCCTCAAGGGCAGCAAGAAGCTCTTCTTCAAGAACAGCGCCTTCCGGGATATCTGTCATTGACACGGAGGCGACAACCTCTTTGAGCGCGCTGTCGGTGCCCGCGCCTCCCTTTAGTGTGCCGAGCGGGCCACCATAACGGAGATCCGAATTTGGTACGGGCCACGCGTTTTGGGGACGCAGACGCAGCACCCAGGCATAGTCGTCTTCGTCCGCGTCGCCGTCTCCATCCATGTCGTCCGCGTCGCCGTCCCCGTCAAGGTCAATGGGTTCCGCCGCGCTTTCCCACGCAAGATTGTTAAGAAAAACAGGGGTGTCGGTTGGAATAATAAGGTCGAAATCCGAGTCCGTCCCATTGAAAATTCCGCCGGTCAGGTTGTTGCCGCTGCCCGGCACGCCGCTTGCAGTGTCTTCATAAAGTAGAACCCCGGACTGAGCATTCAGCCCGTTCGGATCGAGAGGACGTAGATCGCTGGGCGTGAAATTGGGCCCCCAGACCGCGACAGTTATTTCCTCCAAGAACGATTGCGCGATGCGATTGACGACCGGATCGTCTGTGCCAACCAGGTTGATGCCGAGCATCGCCGTGGGCGGGTCGTTGTTATTTGCGCGCTGATAAAGAAGCCGCGATGCCCGATCCACCTGATCCCAATCGGACTTTCTCGGATATTGGCCGGGTGCCAGCGCGTCTTCTACGCCTGCATCTTCGACGCCAAAGCCACGAGGCCAATTGGAATAACCCGGTAGCGAGCGTTGCGGCGGCGGATTCGGGAAAAACGCCGAGCGCGGACCGAATGGCGGGGAATCGAAAATATCGAGGAAAAATGGCACGGTTTCATACGACTGCTGGTCGTAGGCAAAGAGATCATCGGAAATGATCGTAATCTGACCCTCGATAGGAATCACGATAATTTGGGATGACGTATTCGTGCCAACACTGTGCAAACCAAAAAATACGGTCGAATTATCGAATGAACCCTCAGCCGTATCGCTCCACCATTGGCCGAATGGGTCTATCCATGAATCGAACACACCCAACCACAAAGGTAGACCTAGGGTGTCCTCGATAGAGACCGCTCCATAATATCCGATACCCAGTTCTTTCGCGTCCTGGTTGCTCGTGCTGTAGGTAAGGATGAGATCGTGCACCTCAACCGTGGTCCGTTGGGCCTTTGCATTATTTTGGTTGAGGGTCCGCTGAGGCCACCACTTTTCGAAGGGGCCTTGGGGGTCGACCGAGGGCGCGTTCTGACCAAGAGGAGGGGGCATATCCATAAATGAGTGGTAATGTACGCCCTCCGGCGGCGGCCAATTATTCAGCACACTGCCTTGGGGTGGGAATTCCACAGTCAAAGGATCGACTACAAAGGAATCGGCGATACCGATCTGTGCATCCGTCCAAATGCCGCCGTCCCATTCGCCATCATTCAGAAACGGGTTAAACCGGCGCGGCTCGATGAAGGCCCGGAAGTTCGCGCCGGGCGCGAGGCCCGTGCCGTCTCCCGGAACCAGCGTGGCATCCTGGAAGCCGCTATCCGGCCGGATGGTCAGGAAATAATCCACCGCCCATGAGGACGCACCGAGGTCGCGGC
>JAPYPO010000221.1 GCA_029937645.1 Candidatus Hydrogenedentota bacterium | reverse complement strand
ACCTTACAGTGGATTCGCAAGGATCGCTCGATCTCGAACGCCTCGAAGAGGCCATCACGGAGAAGACGATTCTCGTCTCCGTGATGCACGCGAACAACGAAACCGGAGTTCTTCATCCCATCCGGGACATCGGCCGGATCTGTAAAGAAAGGAACGTCGTATTCCACACGGACGCGACCCAGTCATTTGGAAAAGAACCTATCGATGTTCAGGAGTACGGCATCGACCTCCTGAGCCTTAGCGCGCATAAGGTCTACGGCCCCAAAGGCACAGGCGCCCTCTACGTGAGGCGAAAGCGACCACGCGTGCGGTGTGAGGCGCTAATTCACGGGGGAGGCCATGAACGCGGCCTGCGATCGGGTACGCTCAACGTCCCCGGAATCGTGGGGCTTGGAACGGCGGCCCGGTTTGCGCGCGACGAGCGCGCTGAGGAGCAGAAGAAAATCCGCTCTCTGCGTGATTTATTGCAACAGGAACTCGTCGCGAAACTCGACGCGACGGTGAATGGGCATCCCGAACAACGGTTGGCGAATATCCTCAACCTCAGTTTCACGGGGCTCGACGCCGACGCCCTGATGGAGCGTACGCCCGGAGTCGCGCTCTCCGCCAGCGCGGCCTGTACAAGCGCCTCGATGCAGCCCAGCTACGTGCTCGCCGCACTCGGATACGATGAGGAGAAAATCGCAGGAAGTATCCGCTTCTCTCTCGGCCGGTTCACAACCCAATCAGAAATCGAATCTACCATCGAACAAGTTATCGAATCCGCAAGAGCCCTATGCCAGTAGAGCATTTTAAGAAATAATGTAGCCGCTTCTGCGTAGCGAGCACCCACTTCACGAACGTATCAAGCCCTCAAGCGCGGCGCGGATGTCTTCCGGAATCGGGATGGCCTTCCCTTCCTTGACCAGCGTCCATGCGTGGGTGGACGATCCCAGAGCCAAGGCTTCGGATTCACCCCGGCGGCACACCACGTACTCCGAGGCGAAACTCTTGTTCCCGATCTTCTTGACGCGCATGCCGATTTCCACGTCGGCAGGATACCGAATCTGCCCGTGGTACGAACATTCTTGAGCGACAATAAACGGGGCATGGCCCTCGCTTTGCCGCGCGGCAATGGCGGGCGTATCCATAAAAAAGTTCGTTCGGACGATCTCAAAGTACGCGAAATAGGTCGCGTTATTGACATGGCCGCGCGCGTCCATGTCGGACGCCCGGACGGCGCAATCCTCCCACAGGGTATAGTCGTTCTTTTCAATCGGCGATGGTTTGGGCATGGGGTCCTCAAGTAGATGGCATCTTTGCCACGAAATACACCAAGATAAGCATGATTATCACCAAACACGACGCCACGTAGAACGGGGCGAGCGGATGTATTTCTTGGTATAGCGCGGAACCGAGCATGGGGCCGAGGGCAAAACCGAATGAGGACGCGGATGCGTTATTGCCCGCGATCTTGCCGAAGCCATGGCCTTGGGCGTGGATGGATAAGGCAGCCACGTTCCCTGGATTGATCATGCCGAAGCCTACGCCAAAAATACCCATTCCTACCCAGAGTATCGCTTGTGAGTCGGCGCTAATTAATACGGCGGTACTGGTCAACAGGGCGAATACGCCGATGCGGAGCAGCTTTTTGGGGGGCATGTGAAATCGCACGACAAAAATGATCTGCGTCATCAGCGACGCGCATGCCAGCGCCATAAGGCCAATCCCAACGGACCAAGCAGTCTCTTCAGGCGTCAAGACAAATTTATCCTGATAATAGAATCCCGAGGCTTGTTGCACCATGGATATCGAGCAGATCGTCAATGCCCCGATGGCATAAAACGGAGCCGCCACCATAAACGCGAGCGGCGCGCTGGGGTCGCTGCTGTGATGGGTGTGCTTCGGCGGCTCAAAGACGTAGATCCAGAATAGAATCCCTGGAACAATCGACATCGCCGCCACGGCGAAAAATGGAGCGGCCAATCCGAAGCCAATAAAGGCCGCCGCCACCGCCGGCCCCACGATTACACCCAGGTTCATCGCCATCGAGATCACGGCCATGCCCTTTGCGCGTTGTTCCACGGCGGTGATATCCGAGATATACGCTTGCGCCGTGGGGACGATCCCGGAGATGCATCCCGTGAATAAAACGCGGGAGATCACCATCAGCGGATAGGCCACTGCAATGGTGATAATCCCCAAGATGCCAAGCTGAACCACCCCAGTGAATATCATGCTCATCACGAAGAACGAAGTAATGGCGAACAGCAGAACCGGACGCCGCCCCCATAACTCGCTCTTCGCGCCCCAATAGCGAGTCATGAACACAAAGACGAGCGCGCCAATAGCGGGAATCGAACCAATCTGGACATCGCTCAGTCCGATTTCGCGGCCAACGGGCGGAAGCACGGAAAATACGAAGGCGTTGCCGATGCCTACGACAAACATGCCGAGGAGAAGAGAGATGACGGCTTTTCGCGTCGCGGACGAATCTCCCCCTGCGGCTGCTTGCTCCATGATCGCCTTTCTGGCCGGAATGTCGAGTCAGCCCGTTTTGCAGTGTGTTCCCCATCGGTTTCGGGGCGCAGCGAAACCCCAGGCGGGCGATCCTCAAGTAATTCCATCAAGGGTAGCGCGCGCGAAAGGAATGGTTGGAAGGAGTCTATACTACTACATGCGCCAGATATTCGACCACTTTCGTGCGCCAGACGGGAGCGATCAGAGGATTTCACGGCCCGTCAAACTTAATCCCACTTTGTTCTCCGTGACTTGTGCCGGCGCTGCTGTGTAGACTGCGTGTAGGAGTTACTGAGGCGTCAACCATCGGAAGGAATTTAACGATGAAACTGAATACAGCATCAAAATGCGGCGGGCTTTGGCAGCGTGGATTTACTGTGGCGATGGCCGTTGCGATGGTTGTAACCCTGGGTTCGATTTTCCCAACGAGAGCTGCGGCCCAGGATCTCGAATGGGAGACGCTCCCCGATATGCCTCAGGGGAAGTGGGAGGCGGGGACCATCGTATTGGACGACAAAATCTACTTCCTCGGTGGGTATACGCAGGGTGTCAAATCAAGCAAGATTTCGAATGTCTTCGATCCGAAGGACAATAGCTGGACTCCGATCCAGGACTTGCCGAGCGCCATTACCCACATGAATTTGGTGCTCGATGGCCGAACGATCTGGTTCGCCGGCGGGTTCAAGGATGGCTATAAGGGGCATTGTATCGCTGAGGTCTGGAGCTACAACGTCGATGAGAACCGGTATACCGCTGCGCCCTTGCTGCCCCAAACGAGAGGGGGGGGCGGCCTCGCGCTCGTAGGCCGAAAGCTCCACTACATGGGGGGCGTTATGGAGGACCGCGACACAGATTCTTCCAGTCATTGGGTCCTCGACCTCGATGAATGGGCGATGGGCTCGGCCCAATGGACGAATGCAGCGCCCATGCCCTTTCCGCGCAATCAATTCTCGTGCGTCACCTTTGACGGAAAAATCTATGCGATTGGCGGGCAGTACCACCACGACAGCGGGCAACTTGACCAGCCGAGGGTCGATATCTACAACGCCGATACGGATTCTTGGAGCAGCGGGCCACCACTGCCCAAGGGCCATTCGCATGCCGAAGGCGGCACCTTCGTTCACGGCGGCCGGATCTACATGGTCGGAGGCCACACGACGCCTGCGGGCGGCACGAAATCGGTCGATCCTGATATCCTTGCGCTACCCGTTGGCGGCCACTGGGAGTTGGTCGGCAAGCTGCCCATGCCCCTCTCTTCACCCTCAGCCGCTATCATCGGAGGCAAGTTATACGTGGCCGGTGGCTCCCGCGGGAAGGCCAGCGTACAGGCGGAGATGTATGTAACCAACGCGCCCTGATCACGCGCGACCGACCGGAGCCCTTGGAACAAACACCGTGCAATCGTCTGGGGTACTTGGTTTGAGTCCGGGGTACCTGGCTTGAGGCTGTTGACAGTCAGGGAAAAAGGTTCTTCACGGATTTCCGGGAATGGTAACACGGGTTGGTTATTGCATTTGAACGCTGTAGGCGTTCCATTCCTCCGCCCAGGGTTCGCAAAGCGTACCCTGGGTTAGAAGGTTTACAGTTGAACAGCCGCGCGCATGGGTAACACTTTAGCCTCTAATTTGGTTCAGGTCAATCGCTTCTTTGGCGCTTGTTCTTTGTTGCGTTTATACTGAGTCGCCCTTGCGGAGGATAGGGCTCTGCTAGATTGGGCTTTGAGGCGTTTTCTAACCCTGGCTCGCTTCCTTCATGGCCCGGTCCATTTCCACCTTCGACTCCCGCTCTCGGATTGTTGCGCGTTTGTCGGTGGTCTGTTTTCCTTTGCACAGGCCGACCTGGACCTTCGCTTTGCCCCGGGTGAAATAGACTTTCAAGGGAACCAGCGTGTGCCCCTTTTCGCGGACCTGCGGCGTAAGCTTTAGGATCTCGCGCTTGTGCATGAGGAGGCGACGGGGACGTTCCGGTTCGTGGTTATAGATGTTGCCTTGCTCGTAGGGGGCGATATGCGCGCCCAGGAGAAACAGTTCACCCTTCACAATGTCCACATAACTATCTTTCAACATCATCTGTCCATTGCGCAGGGATTTCACCTCCGTGCCTTTCAATTCGATCCCAGCCTCGAAACTGTCGAGGATGTGATAATCATGGCGGGCGCGGCGATTCTGAACGACGGTCTTATCGGCCAAAGCGAGGATCCTTTCAGGAAGCGGAAGGTATATAAGCGAACGGCTATTCGACCCGGAATTCGGTAGACCCGGAGATAACCGACTGCGTCGTCCGGACGGTCTGTACGATGGTGTAGATTCCGGGCGACAGACGTTCGGAAATACGGAATTGTTGTGCACTAACCCAGGTGCCATCGTTGCGCGTGTAGGTCTTTGAGGAGATCTGGGCAATCTCTTCGCGACCCCTTTTCAGACGCCGCGTCTCCGTCACCTGGGTACCCGCCGTGCCCGTGCCCAGAAGGGCGTATTGAATGGATGCGTCAGCCATGGCTCCGCGGCGGACGAGGCGGGGCTGGACGTTGGAATCCTCGAAGCTGAGCATCTCCCCTTGCGCGGGTTCGTACTGGTAGGTCTGGGCGGTGGGCCGGGCCTCGATATTCCTGCGGGCCCGTGTTTCGCGAACATCCTGCACGATCAGCCCGGTCAAGCCTCCCGCAGCCGCGCCGATGAGCGCGCCTTCGCCCGCGTGCCCGGATTGATTGCCGATGATGGCGCCCAATCCCGCGCCGATAGCTGCGCCGGTAAGGCCGGCCCGGCCCTCGGGTGTCGCACACCCCGAGAGGGCGATGGAAAGGCTAAACAGTGCCACGAGGCAAAGGGTGGAATATAATTTACTCATGGAAACTTCCTCAAAGTGTTAGCGTATCGATGAATGTGTCGAACGCGGCTTTATTATACACGGAGTATGACGACAGCTTGCTGGGTTTTGTTCACTCTTAAGGGTTCCTGTATATTTTTCTCACGCCGAGCCGGTTCGTCTCTTTGCGTGAGATGCGCCGTGCCAACCGACTGCAAGAGCTTTATCGCGCTCTTCATAACCAGGGTAACGAGTAGGGAATCATGACACCGTCCAATGAAAACACCGTAGACTTGCGGAGCGACACACTGACTAAACCGACTGCGGCCATGCGCGAGGCGATGGCTTCGGCGGAAGTGGGAGACGATGTCTTCGGGGAGGATCCGACGGTCGCCGAATTGGAGCGCCGGTCGGCGGAACTGTTGGGGAAAGAGGCGGGCCTGTTTGTGCCCTCGGGCACGATGGCGAACTTGCTGGCGTTTCTATCGCAAACTCGACCAAGCGATACGCTGATCCTCAGCGGAGAATCCCATCCTTTCAACTATGAAGGGGGAAACGTGGCGCTGGTGGGGGGCCTGATGACGCGGACGATCGATGGCCCGCTCGGGATGATGTCGGCGGACGCGATCCAACCTTTCATAATGAAGTCTGCGGATCACCATTTCTCGCAGACGGCGATCATTTCGATTGAAAATACGACGAACCGAGGCGGTGGAAATATGTACAGCCTCGAAACCATCGCAGGGATTCGGGCGTTGGCCGATGAGCATGCCGTGAAACTTCACTGTGACGGTGCGCGCTTGTTCAATGCGGTGGTCGCCTCGGGTATCTCGGCGGCGGACTACGCGCGGGACATGGATACGGTCTGCTTCTGTTTTTCTAAGGGGCTCGGCGCGCCGGTCGGCTCGGTGCTTACCGGTACGCGTGCTGTCGTCGAAGAGGCCCACCGGTTTCGGAAGCTGTTGGGCGGCGGGATGCGCCAAGTGGGAATTCTTGCCGCCGCGGGAATCTATGCGCTCGACCATCATATCGAGCGGCTCGCCGACGACCACCGCCGCGCCGCACAGTTTCGGGAAGCACTGGAATCTATCCCGGAAATATCCTTTCCCATGCCAACCCCTACGAATATCGTGTTTCTGGATGTGCCCGACGCGGAAACCTTCCACGCCGAAGCGGAGGCCGGAGGCCTTCGCCTGGTCAACACAGGTCCGGGACGGTTTCGCGCGGTGTTTCATCTGGATGTGGATGATGATGGCCTAGAAAAAGCAATCGTCGTGTGTAAGCGGGCTGCGGGTAAGTGCAGCCAGGGCTCGGCAAAGCCGCAACCAGATAGGTCGAACTGATATCGACCCAATGTCTTCTTTCCTGTCATTGCGAGTACGAACCCGCTTCACGGGAAATTGGGGTAAGAACAGAGGCGAAAACTGGGTGCCACCTTCAAACTTGTTTGGACCCGGATTTCCCATTTGGAAGAGTCATCTTGAGATCCGCCGGCATCGATT
>JAPYPO010000220.1 GCA_029937645.1 Candidatus Hydrogenedentota bacterium | reverse complement strand
CTATACCCCGCAAAGAAGTTCTTAATCGTAATAAGACCAAGACGGAAATCGGGCGTGGGGAACCAAGCCGCCGTGCCCGATTCAAACACAGCATTCGCATAAAACGCCTTCTTAAGAGCTGGGATCGACAGAAAGATGATCAGCATATTAGAGATGATCCAGCCGCCGGCACGCTTCCAATAAACTTTGGCGCATAAGACCACATAAAGATTGAAGGCCACGACATTCCAAACCATGAAAAAGTGGTTATGAACGCCCCCGGCAGAGGCCAGAACAAACCCCAACCACGGACCCCACTTCCCCGATTCCAACGCCCGGTGCATCGCCCAAGCGGCAAGGATCGACAGAACAACATGGGGCGCGTACGCGCGGAACTCTTGCGCGTAATAGATCTGGAAAGGCGAAATAGCAAACAGAAACGCCGCGAACAAGGCCGGCCGATTCGCCGACGTGACCGCCCGCGCAAAAAAGAACGTCAGCGCGACGGTCGCCGTGCTGAAAACTGCGGGCATCAGACGGATAAGGTAATCCGCCCATACGCTGCCAACCTCCGCGCCAAGCACATCAAATACAAAGCGGTACCATGCCGACATACTCCAAAACTGGAGCGGGGGCTCGTTGCCGTAAGCGGGATCGAAATAGCGCCAAGGTTGGCTGAGGTAACCCTGCGAAGCAAAAATCGACGCTTCGTCATACCAAAGACTGTAACGCGCCAACCCATACAGCCTCAGAACCATCCCCAGCCCAAGTATCAGAAGAAGCCACCGCATCCAATGAGAACAAGATAGTGCTCGCTTGGCCTTCAAGGATGGGAACCGGGGGGGAGTGTTCATCGCTCTCTTTCACCTCAGAGGGTTCAAAGACGAACCCCTAGACGAAGGAAAAATTAACACAGTGTTCGTAATACGTTCAAGAGAGGCCCCTCCACCAACAAAAACACCCACAAATAAGTCGAGGAGGAATCGGACCCGAATCCGATTCCTCCTCTAAATTCCCCAGGGAAGATCCAGCCGACCTAAATCTAGCGCGTGGATTTAATATTCTCCCACCACGGAGACACGAATGACATTGATGCCCTGCGCCTTGTACAACAGCCCTTGGGCAACGATTTTCTTATTCATAAATTCGGAAAGCATAGGATTCGCAAGACCCATAGACGCTGCGGGCACGGGGTTTCGATAGAGCGCAATGTAAATATCACCCGTCTCCTCTTCGAGAATCCCTACGGGAAAATTCTTGCTGGCATTGTGCATCCCCGCTGCTCGGGCATCCTCGCCGCGCTGACCCTTCATGGCATAGGTCGCGATATCAATAACTTCACCCACGATGACCCCCTTCACAGGCTTGGTGCCAGCTTGCGCAGAAACAAAAGCCACCGTACCCAATACAAGCGCAATCGACATGGCAATGAGCGTTACATATTTCACGATTCAACCTCCTCTTTCAAAAGAAATTACAGACCCGCCAGATGGGCCGAAAAAACCAATCCAGCAATCCGAACGCACGGTTCGTGCCAGGTTCCCTCAATGGGCAGCACGATCTTCGCAACAGCCATTATACAAATGAATAATGCTTGTATTCCACAGTCACCCCCAGGGCAAACGCCTATTCGGGAAGACCACATGGGTCCTCGCGGTGCCGAGGCGACGCCGAACCTTTTAAATTCAACCTGAACCGGTGTACTCTCTGCTCCAATAAAGCCGACTCCTTGTCCCGTGTTTAAGCCGTTTCTCACAAGACTCTTACCCGAAAGGATGCATCGGGGCAAAAACACGCCCCCAATTCACCCGAAGCGAGCACTCAAGGAAACATTTTCGCCGCGTCGGAGTTAAAGTCGAAGAAGGCCTTGATACATTCCGACTACGTTGCGCTCTTGCAATTGGAAAAATCGGAGGAGAACTTAGAAACGTGAAAATTTATACCGTGGCACAGTTAACGCTCGGGCTCGTGGCTGGAATCGCCGTCGCGATCAGCCAGGCCGGTGCGGGCTCCATCGAAGGACGCGTGACCTTTGAAGGACGCGTACCCGCCATGAGACCCATCGATATGGGAGGCGACCCAAGCTGCGCCGCGCACGACGGGACGCAAAAGCTCTTCGCAATGCTGGTCGTCGGACCCGACAAAGGCATCGCCAACGTGCTCGTTCAAGTGACCAAGAGCCTGCCCGAGAAGGAATACCCGATTCCAGAAGAACCCGTCGAGCTAACGCAATCCGGATGCATCTATACACCACACATTCTCACCGTGCGCGCGGGACAATCCATCATCATTCGCAACCCCGACGGGTTGAGCCACAACGTGCATGTACTCTCCGAAATAAACAGAGAACGCAACTGGTCCATGGCCGCGACCAAAGATACCTTGCGCAAAACCTTCCACAAGGCGGAGGGACTATTCACGATTAAGTGCGACGTGCACAAGTGGATGCGCGCCTACTGCGCCGTCTTCGATCATCCATTCTACGCCGTCACCGACGCCAACGGCTCCTTTGAAATCACCGGGTTGCCCCCCGGGAACTACACCGTCCAAGCATGGCAAGAAGACGAACGGTTAGGGGTGCGGGAGCAAGAGATCACCGTGCCCGAAACCGGCGCCGCCAAGGCGGACTTCGTCTATAAGCGCTAGTCCGAAGTAGATATCTTGGGATGAAGTAATATCTCACACTACCAAAATCAGAGTAGTTCAGCGTACTCTAGCGGCTTGCCCAAATCGAAAATCATTCCCTGATACCCGCCCCCGCGTTCGGAAGAAACCACAGCCACTCTATATTCTTCGTCGTTGGAAAAATCGGCGTGCTTATGCGAGTAGGTCCATTCCAAGTTCCTCATTGCTGGCTTCTGGTCGATCTTGAACGATCTCATGCCATGTCCTAATTCGACAAAGTCGCCATAGTGTACCTTCAAGAATTCGGCGCGATATGCTCCGCTTAAATTCTCTGAAAGATCAGACGCGAAACACCGTGGGTCGTTAATGCGAACCACATACTTGCCATACTGTGACTGAAGGTGATCAAGATTTACTTTCGGACCCGATAGACTGAGAACGTAGACTGGATCAGGATAAACAGTAGCTCCACCAGCCGTAATTTTTCCGGCATTATCATGAATGATGTAGTCGAACCTTCCTTCGTGCGAATCCTTGGCTGATCGTTTTGCCTGTTCTACGCCGTGAGCGTAGTAGAAAACATTCATCATCCTGAATTGTCCTGACTCGATAAACGATCGCGCGTATTCAGGATTGTCGAATGCCCTGTACAAACACTCGGGAGTGCCCCAATTGGGTTGAATGCTATCCACAATATTGCTCCATGTTAAGGGACCGGAACCTACATCAAGTCAATCGTCTACAATAATCAAGTTTCCTGAGCGTATCGGAGTTTTTGCCCTCCCGCTACTTGGGCTTAGGCGCCGGAACGCGGCGAATCTCAAACCGATCAGTCACGCGCGTATACCAATCGCCTCCCAGCCGACCGACAGGCGCGTAGGCATCCAGATCGATCCGGCCATTGTCATAAAGCTCGTCACGGACGTGGACGCGGCGTACCGAGCCGAGGACCAGACTGCTCCCTCCCGGCTCGTCGCTGAGCGTCACAATCTCACGCAACACGCATTCAAAACTGACGGGTGCCTCGGCGACACGCGGCGGGTTGACGACCTCGCAAGGCGCGGGCGTAACCTTCGCCCAATCAAACTCAGACACCCCATGCGGCAAATCAGTCGCGCACAGGCTCATCGCTTCCGCCGTCGCAGCGTCCGTCAGGTTGATCACAAACTCGCCCGTCTCCTCGATATTGCGCAGCGTGTCCTTCCGACTCCCGGTTTCCCCCGGCACACCGACGGTAAACATAAGCGTCATCGGGTTCACGCACGCCGCATTAAAAAAAGAAAAAGGAGCAAGGTTGTGACGGCCCTCCGAGTCAACCGTACTCACCCACGCGATGGGGCGAGGCAAGATCGAGCCAATCAAAAGTTTATAACGATCCCGGTTAGGCAGCGCTTCCGTATCAATAATCATGTAATATCACTTTCGGTTAGGGTTTAAACTTCAGATAGTATGCGCCGCGCTGGCCCATATAGCACACCAACGGGTATATCCCATACGCGAAGCGTACTCCAAAAGTTTTTGGGAAAGGGGTTTGGGGAAGAACCGATTTTTCAAAATCGGTTTTCCCCAAGTGACAATTCGTTACCAGAGTCTTGCCGTTCAAAACAACGAATCAATCAATAGGCGGACTAATCCTCCAAGATCCCGTAATCCACCGTGATGTGATTACCATCCTCCATCGCACGGGCCAGCATGAATAGGGTATCGCTCAACCGATTTACAAAGGGCAGAATCGAATCGGCGGTGAACTCTGGAATCGTTTCCATAAGGCGCACGATATCCCGCTCCAGCGCGCGCGCCTGCGTAGATACGATATCGATCTGCGCCGCGGCCTGGTTCGACGCACCGGCGACGAATTTCTTCGGCAGTCGCGTTCCCGATTCCAGCCTTGCTTGAACCGCTTCCAGCTTCTCAAGATGGCGCGCAGACACATCCATTTTTCGGTATTCCGGATGTTTATTCAACGGATCGCTGCATGCCGACCCAATAAGAAAATAGACATGCATCAGCCACAACAAGAACGCGCCATGTTCCGCCGCGTCCGGCCTATCCGATTCCAGCACACACAATCGCGCCAAGGCCGTATGCGCCCGAAGCGAATCCACGCCGCCACACACCTCCATAATCACATGCGACTTCGAGTACGTATCACCGCTAATTGCAGAAGTCTCGCCGCGGTCGCCCCGCTTCGTCGTCACTTGCGAACGCGCTCGCCGTGGATTAGGGCCTTCACCGCTCATTTGACAGTGATCGAGACGGGACAATGGTCGGACCCCATCACCTTTGAAAGAATATCCGCATTCGTAACGCGCGAGATGAAGTCCGCATTCACGCAGTGGTAATCCAAGCGCCATCCGACATTATTCCCCCGCGCACCCGCCCGGTACGACCACCAGGTATACCGATCGGGGTCAGGGCAAAAGTGGCGAAAGGTATCGACATAGCCCGCCTTAAGGAGTTTGGTCATTTCGGCGCGTTCCTCAGGCAGATAACCTGGGCTATTCTCGTTTTGCTTCGGGCGCGCGATATCAATCTCCTTGTGCGCGATATTGTAGTCGCCGCAGAGAACCACGTTGCGCCCCTCCTTCACAAACTTATTACACAGTCGGCGAATCGATGCGCAAAACTTCAGCTTATACTCGATCCGCTTCCGCTCCGGCTGACTATTCGGAAAATAACAATTCAGAATCGTGAAGTCCTTATACTCCAGCACCTGCGCCCGCCCCTCATCATCGAATTCCGCCTTGCCCATATTCGAGACAGACAGCGGCTCCTTCCGAACAAACGTCGCCACGCCGCTGTACCCCTTCTTCTTCGCCGGCATCCAGAACGACGTATACCCCTTCGGCTCGCGCGCGTCCAGCGGAAGTTCGTCCGGCAACACCCGGCTCTCCTGCACACACAAAATATCCGGCTGCGCCTTCGCGAACCAATCCGCAAAGCCATTCTTCAAAACCGCCCGCATCCCGTTCACATTCCACGACAAAATGGTTGTGCTCATTAAATAACTCCATCCTTTCAGAAACTCATTCCCGCGAGCGAATTCCGCGCCGCCCGAATACCCCACCAAACTACGGCAATCGCCGGCGCATTGCAATCACCCCATTTTTTTGCCACAGAGGACACAGAGCCCACAGAGGGATTGATGGAGGCCGCAGACGGACGAGCGAATCTGGGAGAGGTTCTCTGTGGGCTCTGTGTCCTCTGTGGCAAAAAAGCAACTTACCCATTGCCAACCCGTCCACCACGCGATATACTCAAGCCCGAAATCCCAAGGGAGGCTGTTGTCCCATGTTTCTACCCCTGTTCCCGTTGAGTCTAGTCGCATTCCCAGGCGAAGAGCTGCCGCTCCACATCTTCGAGCCACGCTACCGCCAACTCATCGCAGAAAGCGTCGATAACGAGACCACCTTCGGCATCCCCACCCTGCTCCAAGGAGGGCTAGCCGAACACGGCACCGAGGTAGAAGTCCTGAAAGTATTGAAACACTACGACTCAGGGAAATCCGACGTCATGACACGCGGGACCGCCGTTTTCCGCATCAAGAACTTTCAGAAAAACGTAGACGACAAACTCTACTCCGGAGGCGAAATCGAATACCAACCCTACGACCCTGCCGTAGACAACCGCCAACAAGATGAATTACTCGCTGTCCTAGAAAAAATCGAAAAGCGCCTCGTTCAAAACCTAGGCCTTCCCGATCAGCTCGAACACGGCCTCTCCTTCTTCCTTGCCCCGCGTATCGGACTCGAAACGCTACAAAAACTTAAACTCCTCTCCCTGACCGACGAAACCCAACGCCAAGCCTACATTCTCCCCCACCTCCAACGCGCCCTCCACATCCTCGAAAAACAAAAAGCCCCGTCTAACCACCTCTCCAGCAATGGAGGACTAAACGGCGACAATGGCCATACCTCCATTCCGCCCACTGCGAATTAAGCCCTCCTCAATCAGCAAAAGCCCGTCCGCGCCACACCCGGCGAGCGAACGCGCAACCTCAAATAAAAACCCGAAATACGTGAACGCACCTACGCTTTGCGCTATTATCACGCGCTGTGGGCTCAGCCAATCCCAATCGAAAACTACGCGCGGAACAAGCCCACTCGATACGCTCCGCCATACTCTGATTACTACCCTGATCACGCTAAAGCATTTTAACTAATTATGGATGCGAAGATACGCCGGTGAGGACAAGGCTGGCAA
>JAPYPO010000789.1 GCA_029937645.1 Candidatus Hydrogenedentota bacterium | reverse complement strand
CTCCTGATCTCGGCATTCTTTGGAATGCGGGTGATTGACCCGCGCCCCGGCTTTACACCGGTAAGTGACGTGGTGCGCGCGATCACGATTGGATCGGACGCGCAGACGATGGAGGAAAATACCTCCTACCAGACGGCATTCGCGGTGCTCGAATGGATCCACAACTTAGTCGTGCTTGGCTTCCTCGTGTACATTCCCTTCTCGAAGCATTTGCATGTGGTAACCGCGCTTCCCAATCTATTCTTTCGCGAGCCGCGTGTGCGCGGACGCATCGAAAAGTTAGACCTGGAGGATGAGGACGCCGAATCGTTTGGCGTCGTGACCATCCGCGACTTTACCGCGAAAGAATTGCTGGATGTCATGTCCTGCACGGAATGCGGACGCTGTCAGGAAGCGTGTCCGGCCTATGCAACCGGCAAGCCGCTCAGCCCGAAGAAGGTTGTTCTGGATATCAAGGATTATCTGTTCGCGCAAGGGCCCGCCATGTTGAAGGACGCGGAGGCGGAGCCGGTAAAGGCCCTCTATGGCGACACGATCACCGAGGATGTCCTTTGGGCTTGCACGACCTGCCGGGCTTGTGAAGAAGCGTGTCCGGTCGAGATTCAACCGATGACGAAGCTGCTGGGGATTCGGCAGGCCCGCGTTTTGATGGAGGGCGATTTCCCCGAAGAAGCGCAGAATTCGCTTCGCAACATTGAAGGGCAGTCGAATCCCTGGAACCTGCCCGCGGATACGCGGGGGGACTGGTGCAAAGACCTGGATGTAAAGACGCTGGCCGAAGATCAGGACGTGGAGTATCTTTATTATGTCGGCTGCGCGGGTTCGTATGACCAGCGCTATATTAATGTGAGCCGCGCTTTGGTTAAAATTCTGAACGCGGCAGGCATCAAATTCGGAATCCTCGGCGCCGAGGAAATGTGTACGGGCGATAGCGCGAAGCGTGTCGGCAACGAATTGCTGGCACAGACGATGGCGCAATCGAATGTAGACACCTTCAACGGATACGGTGTGAAGAAAATTATTACCTCGTGCCCCCATTGCTTTAACTCGATTGAGAATGAATTCCCGGATTATGGCGGCGAATACGAAGTCGTGCACCACACCGATTTGATTAATCAACTCTTGAGCGAGGGCAAGCTGAAGCTGCCGAACAAGGCTGGCCACGACAAGAACAAGGGTGACCACGACAAGGTGACCTACCACGATTCGTGTTACTTGGGCCGCTATAACGATATCATCGAATCTCCGCGCAATGTGCTCGCCGAGGCTGTGGGCAGCGATAAACTGGTCGAAATGGGCCGGAGAGGTAAGAATAGCTTCTGCTGCGGGGCGGGCGGTGGCCGCATGTGGATGGAAGAGCGGATCGGGACTACTATCAATTCGGACCGCGTCAAGGAGGCTTTGGAAACAGGGGCTAAAAC
>JAPYPO010000219.1 GCA_029937645.1 Candidatus Hydrogenedentota bacterium | reverse complement strand
GGTACCGGGTTAGCTCGGTACCCAGAGCTCTTTTTTTGCCTATTTTGTCAGGGGGCCGAAGTGGCGGAGCCTTTCGAGGTCCACTTCTAGAGGATTTTGACTAATTTTGGATGCGAAGATACGCCGCCAACCGACGCCGCAACAAGTAAATGCGTGTTCATAATTAGCAAAAATGCATTAATATCAGCGCAAAAATCTTATTGACAAAGCACATAATCTGGGGTATTCTGACTCAATAGTATTGATCGCAGTTTGAACAAAATTATGTTTTGTGTCGCTATTTGCAATGGCCGCATAATTCCAACACCCAAAATGCGATAGGAGGCGGCATTGGGACAGGTTGAACCACATTAAGAAGTTGGGCCTTAAAGGAGTGACTGTCAAAGAAAGATATTTAAAGAGAACCTTAATAGAGAGCCTTAATAAGGAGACACCATCATGAAACGCGCAGGATTTACTCTGATTGAATTATTGGTCGTGATAGCCATTATCGGAATATTGGCTGCAATCTTGTTGCCCGCCTTAGCCCGTGCGCGGGAAGCCGCGCGCCGCGCGAGTTGTGCCAACAACCTCAAACAATGGGGCATCATCTTGAAGATGTATGCGAACGAATCTGCTGAGTCAAAGTATCCCACCGAGTCCCGATACAGCACGCATTGGGCTTATGACTGCACGGATCCGAATCTCCCCCCGAGCTATCTAACGAGGCTGGGCACGGACAGGTTCCCGATCCCCAGTCAGGTGTTTCCCGAGTACTGGAACGATGTCAATCTCTCCATCTGCCCCTCGGATTCCAATGATAAAGATTTGGGTAGAGTGAACGATTTCGGTACAGACATCACCGCGGTGGTTTGCGATGAGCAATCGTACGATGCGCTTGATTTGGACTTGGGCATTGGAGGCTTCCATCCGCTCCGTGGCTTATCTTCATACCACTACTTCGGTTTTGCGCTAGATAGATCGGATATGAACGATCCACTATTTAACAAGACTGGACAGGGCAATGGCTGCTTTGACGACCTCGTTATGCCGCGCCAACTTGAGGCCCAGGAAGGCATGAAATACTGGAACGCGATACATCTCGGGAACCCTCCACCCACGGATTACCAATATCAGAATATTATGGACCAGGACCTCGATGGTTCAAATCCTGGTTTTTATAGGAATGATGGTAACGGTGGCGGCGAGATCATTCATCGCATGCGCGAAGGTATCGAGCGCTTCATGATCGTTGATGTCGACAATCCCGCTGCGACGTCCATGGCGCAATCGGAGCTTGTCCTCATGTTTGATTACGTCAGCCAGAATGTCGAGAAATTCAGCCACATTCCCGGCGGCTCGAACGTCCTCTACTTGGACGGCCACGTCGAATTCCATAAGTATCCCGGCCTTAAACTTCCGGTGCACAAAGCCTATGCCCATTTCTCTTTACAATACTTCGAGGATTGCTGGAGTTAAGTTTCCGGTAGGAAGTGCCTGGATTGAATACACGGCATGCTCTTAGGAAGATTGCGGATAACACTGGTCTGTAATTGTTTGGACCGAGGACATAGGTAACACTCTTGCTCTGGGTACCGGGTTCGCTCGGTACCCAGAGTTCTTTTTGATCTAGGGGCGAATGCCGGCTTATTGGTGAGGCCATCAGCGACGAAGTGAACCCCGCTAGAATCGCCTGTGTTGGACGAACGCGGCCTTCGGGCAGTATCGAGCCGGATGAAACGCGAATGCCGCTTCAGCGATTCGTGGCTCGCGCCCGCTCCAAATTCTTCCTGGCAGCCTCTAATTGCGCCGCAGAGCGGGGGCTTTCGTCGCGAACGCCCTCTCGGTTGGTACATTTACCCACCCCGAGCCTGAATGGCCATAAACCGCAGTCTGTGATGGGGCATTTCTTGACTTCGTAGGCCGAGCCGGAACAATCCAGGCATTTGAGCCTCATGGCCCGCCTCGGCTTCAGCAGCGCATCCTCGGTAAAGTCGTAACCAGTTATCGTGGGGTGAATCACGCCGGTTTTCTTGAGCTTTGGCATTTCATGGACTCCTTCGACTGTTGTTTGTATTGTTGATCTCACGGCAGCGCTCGATGGTGCCCCACCATGCTGCCCACGCGATCGGGCGCTCCGGCCTTTCGGGGAATGGTGGAACTGGTGGGTGATCATGTTCTGATTCCGGCTCGAACTCCGCTAGAGTGGCGAGGTATGCTCCAAGCTCCGAATCAATCGCGGCGGCTATCTCGTCGCGGCGCGCACGAAGTTCTTCTTGGAGTTCATCGGACAACGGTACCGGTGCCCGCACCAAGACCCTATCGCCGTTCATGCTGAGGTGGACTCCCTTCGCGAACATTTCCTGGAATAGGTCTGGGGCCGTCATCTAAAACTCCTCCTGCCAGGGCTCATCCAAGAGCACCGGATTAGAACGAGGCGGGAATTCACCTACACCATCGTCACCATCTACACCCTCACCTTCTAACTCACTATTGTCCAGTGACTTAGTAGCGGTGTAGGTAGACGGCGTCTCGGTGCAGGTCGGCAGGCTATCTTCACCATCCTCGGCTCTATCTACACCCTCGATAACTCCTTTTTTATCAGGGGTTTGATCGCTACTTTGTGCAGGTGATGTACGTGGTGAAGAAGTTTCCCCTACCCATTCTAATTGGACGACTTGTCCGCGTTTGGTTCGCTCTCGTCGTTCGACGATCAAGCCAATTTGTCGCAGGCTGGGGGCCAAACGCGCCAATTGGTTGCTCAGGATCCTGGGGGTCTTAGGCCAATCCTTGAGTGTGGGTGTTTTCTCCCCGGCCTGTTGAATCAATGCTTCGAGAAGGTCCTTGTAGGTTCCATTCCAAATCTCGGTTATTCCGTCCATAAACTCGACGAGCACGGGGCCGACGGCGGCGTCCTCGATAACGGACTGATTCGACTCTTCGCGGTTGCGAAAGTACGCGTCCAGGAATTCGCCCGGCTCCCAGCCAAGACAGGATTCCGCTGCGCTGGCCCAGCGGGCGAAGTCAGCCATGCGCGGTCGCCTATCCAGTTGCACCGACGGATATTTGTCGAGAGCGCCGGACACCGCGTCAAGGAGCGCGCCCAGGATGCGCGGGCGGGCCTCTTCAAACTTTGCATTTAGATCAGATTCCTCGCGCCGGTCCCCTTCGCTGATTACGGGCAACTTGATGTTTACAGCCCGGTCCATCAGGTCTGCGCGGGTCGCGAGATCCTCTATGCCGTTCACCATGATTGGACGAACCGCGTCCAGAATCTTCTCGTCTCCATCGGTGTACAGCGCCCGCGTCGCAAATCCTCCGTTCGTCGCGATCACGCACAGCGCGTCAGACAAACTTGCGCTGACGCCAGACATATTGTCGAACGCAAGCGTCCAAGAGTTCGAGGCGGCGATCATAACGTCGCGCTCATCTTTTGGGGGCCGTCGAAGAGCCGCCTGATTGGGATCGACAAGGGCGCGGGCGAATCGGCAAAGCGTTGACTTCGCGGATCCCTGCTCGCCATTGACAATCAGTATCGGGTACGGCCCGGCGGGACGGCACGCCATAACAATCCACGCGACGAAAAGTTTCCATGCGCTTTCATCCGGAATGTTGATCAGTCCCCGCAGTTCGTCAATGCTCCCCCCGGGCAGAGGGGCCGGAAGGGGGAGCATTCCGCGTCGGCGTATAAAACGGATTGGTACGTCGAGCGAGTCTACGAGACTCCAGCCGGTAGACGATATCCGCACTGCCCGCCAGTCGGCGTCTGCTAGATCAAGCCAGATGCAGCCCTCGTGCTCGGCGAGGCGTAGCCGCACAAGGCGTTCCTCGCCTTTGTGCAGGGCCTGGAAATGCAGGACGGACAGCGCGTCCTGGACGGGCTGGCTCCCCGGAGCTTTCTCATATTTCTCGTAGAAGCGACCGCACAGATAATATCGAAACGCCTTCGAGCTTAGCGGCCATGTCTCCCTCCGACCGTCTGTCTCGAAAGAGGCAAAACACTCCGAGTCGTAGCCGCCCGGTGTATGAAACAGATCCAAGTCCGACGCCAGCGCGACCAGTCTGTCGGCTTGGCTCTCCTTGATTTGTTCGGAGTCATCAGTTCCACCATCTACCACTTCATCGGCAATATTTAGGAGTTCATTTCGGATATCATCCGGATCCAATTCGGAGTACTTCTCGATGAGAGAAGACATCAATGTGTCTCGATCAGACGGGTCCAATACGTTGAGACTTTGGACATCCAACACTTCATTGCCCATCTTAATCGACAAGCTTATGCAGCCTTTCCGCCCCAAATGCTTGTAATTGAAAGTTATGGGTTGCACGGTCATTTGCTACCTACCTCCGACGTGATCGCGCAATTGGAAGTGAAAGTTTTTCAGCCATGTTTACCGCTTGCATGACTTCGTCGCCGGTCGCGCCGGACTGTTTCCAAGCCCGGGCGTCTTTGATGGTTTCTGGGGGGGAAATAACGCGCACATCGGGGCAATACAACCGAATCATCCCAGCCAGTAGCTCGGCACCTTGTTGGCCGGGTCCGTCGTTGTCGGCAAGAATGACCGCGTGGGGAACAGGGATGCGTTGCAGATATTGTTGGATCCGTTTCCGACCTTCTTGGCACGAAGGTCGTCCGATGGCCGAGAAACCCATGTCCAGCAGAGCCGCTGTGTCCGTCGGTCCTTCCGCTATGAGCAGACCATCTTCGTTCCGAAGTTCAGACGGAATGAACAACCCATTGGCACCGCCTTTAACGCTGTATTTGAATCCATCCTCGCTTCGCAGTCTGATGCCGACGATGGCACCGTCCGCGCCGCGCATGGGGAAGCTCCAACAGCCGCGCCCGTGGCATCGCGTATCGAGTCGCTCAAGTCTCCGTGCGGATGCCCACCCGACATGGAGGCGGCTAAGGCCCTCGCCACTCACACTAAGGCTCTCGGCGAGACCTACTATCATCTCGTCGGCTGCCGCACACTCGAATTCGGCGGCGATTGTTTCAAAGTCGCGAGTCGGCTTGCGAGGTTGGATCACGCGGATGAGTGGATCGCACGGGGGGCATGTGTTTGGCCGGATACAATGCCACCACCCTGCCTCTCCAGCCCGGTAGTCCGATTCAACCCGCGCACAGATCACTTCTTCCGGATCCTGCGGATTCGCTCGGGAAACCAGGCACCAATCGAACTTGCCGCACACCGGACACCGGTACGCTCGACTGACACGCGAAAACTTGTCGAGAATCGACATGGCTACGACTCGGCGTGTTGGGAAGCATCAATCGAAGAATCGCGACGGTGCCGATCAATCCAGTCAGAAAGGTCGTCAATCGAGTATCGAATCATACGACCTGACTTGATGAACGGTGGCCGCTCAGCGTGGTTGGGACGATGCCCCTCCATGCGGCCTTTTCTCAAGAATTGGCGGCTGACACCCAGATAGATGGCGGCCTCTTTTTCGGTGAGCAGTCTTGGACTTACGGTTGATAGAGTCATATTCTGGTCTCCTTTGGTATATCAAGAAGAACAGAATCGCTCTGATGGGGATTTCCTTCTGGAATGGTTCACAGTAAATTGACCCGTTACGCGAATGGTTCAAATTCTTGTGAACCGATTTTGGGAGGGCTACTACGAGATGCGAGAGAGGCACCACCGAAATTTGCGCGGCGAAAGGGAAGTTTCTTCAGAGAGTGGGAATAGTCTACGACTCTTTATTAGGCCGTTTCGGGGCAGGGAAAAAGCCAAGTTCATTGTCGGATAAGGGCCCGATTATATTCGTCAGAGGCGGAAGTCTCAGATTATCAAAATTCCGCTCTGTCTTCGGTCTCCAGACAAAGTCCTCATCTAACAAGGGTTTTTCTTTCTTACCTCTGGGAGCGATCAATATTTCGGTAGCCGGTATGCGGAAGGCTTCTGATAGCGCCAGGACTTGGTCGTAGGTCGGATAGCGCGAAACTTTTCCAGAGCAGAGCAACAGATCGGCGAGCCAGAGATGAGATACGGACTTGTAGATCTTCCAAGCGCGATTAATGTTCGTAAGACCCTTAACCTCGTGCTTCGTGACAAGCAATTGTTCTTTGATAGCTTCTTGAACTTTGTTGAGAGTGCATAGGTCCTTATGATGTTCATGGCATCGAAGCATCAACCGAAGCACTGCGCTCGCCAGGATTCCGTCCCAGTTCAGGCGCGACACGTCGGACTCAACTTGAGGAAGAGAAAATCCCCCTAATAACTGGAACTTCGGAATCAGAAGGTTCAAATACGCGAAATTCAACTTTGAATATCTCTCGGCGACTTCGTAGGGAATTTCCTGATTATGGTATCTCTCTTCAATCTCGTCCATTTCCGTCTGCGTCTTAACCAGAAATTCCTTTATGAATTTCGCGCAGTACGCCTTTCGCATCTCCGCCCCCTCAGGATCTGGGAAAAGCATAACCGCCCGAAGGTAATTGTTTGCTTCCGCCTCGGAATCAAATTCACTTCTGTCCTTCAGATAAGGCATGGCAACTTGGAACCTTTCATGACCTTCAATTAACGTCTCCAGCAATCTTCTCCACCGCTGCCGCCTTCACATGAGGGGCAAGATGTGCGTACCGCAGTGTCATCTTGATGTCTGCATGCCCCAGGAGTTCTCGGACCGTGTTTAGGTCCACACCCGCCATGACCAATTGTAAAGCTATTTTCCGCTGACCAGCCGCTCCACCGCCGCCGCCTTCTTCTCCGGCGCAAGGTGAGCATACCGCAGGGTCATCTTGATATCCGAATGGCCAAGCAGCTCCCGCACGGTGTTCAAGTCCTCACCGGCCATAACCAACTGGCTCGCGAAGTCGTGGCGCATATCGTGCCATCTGAAATTCTTGATCC
>JAPYPO010000788.1:1139-1424 GCA_029937645.1 Candidatus Hydrogenedentota bacterium | reverse complement strand
TGCTGCACTTCTCGACCGCCCTTTTGCTGCTACACTTCTAAACCGCCGTTTACATCTTGCAGAGCTTTCGACTGGGCTCTACTCAGAGCCTTGGCCGCGCCTGCCTGGTCGCTGAAGTGTACGGGGTCGAGAATCGCTTTCGTATCTTCGGTCGTCAATGGGTAAATCAAGTAAGGTGCCAGTTTCGTGACGATGCGTCCGGCATCGGCGAAATTCGCATGCGAGATCATTCTTGCAAACTTCGAGCCTGTAATTCCTCCTTTAATTAAGGGCACGGACTCGATT
>JAPYPO010000788.1:0-1129 GCA_029937645.1 Candidatus Hydrogenedentota bacterium | reverse complement strand
AGGCTTCTGTTGGCCAAAGGAAGGACGTTGACGAAAGACATGATGATCGCGCTCACGCGCAGTCCTGATGACCAGGTCTATTTGGGGGAGTGGAATGAGGTTGAGTACCGAAGGTTACAAAAATCGGTTGCTATCGCAGAGCAGAGGGAAGCTGCGGAGCATATCGCGGAAAGCCTTCGCTTGGAGATGGATGGGGCTCTCTCAGGGGCAGAACTTACGGTGGAGCCTCCCGCCGACGGAGCGTTTTCGGATGGGATGGATCTGGGGTTTCGGGACGAACGCAACTCTTCGGATATGGAGGAGGGGCGCACGACTTGCGAGAATGGGGAGAAGTTTCTTTGCGATGTGCTGGAAGGCCGTATTCACGGCGATGATGTCGTCGCGGCGGCGGGTGAGGTCGTGGGCGATTTAACCGATGTTCTTCAGAGGGACGCCAGTCTTCTGCAGGCGATGACGTGTCTTGAGCAGGAATCGGAGTACGCCTACCGCCATTCGTTCAGTCTGACGGTACACGCGTTGGGAATCGGCGCGGAGATGGGCCTCGACAAGGAACAGCTTCGCCAGTTGGGAATCTCGGCTATTCTTCAAGACTTGGGCATGTCTATGATCGATCAGAAGGTCGTGGAGAAGCCGGGCAAGCTGACGCCTTCGGAGTTTGTCGATATTCAAAAACACCCGATTTACTCGCTGCACGCGATTAAGGACATGCGCGGGCTTCCCTATGTTTCACGGTTCGTGGCTTATCAGATGCATGAGCGCGCGGATTCGACAGGGTATCCGGGGCATCGTCCCAAGAATCTGATCCATACCTATGCGCAAATCGCCGCCGTCGCCGACGTTTACGACGCAATGATTAATGTGAGACCGTGGCGCCCAGCCTATCACCCGTATCAAGCGATGGAGATGCTGATTGCTGAGTCGAGCTTGGGTAAGTATGACGCGGGCATTGTTCGGAGTTTTCTCCACGCGATCTCGCTTTATCCGGTGGGGTGCTGCGTGACGCTTGATTCGGGAGAGATCGCCCGGGTGGTTCATTCGAACGGCAAGAGCATAGACCGGCCTGTGGTTGCTGTATTAATCCGAGATTACCCATATGGACCCGTCGGCGACCGGAGCCAATGAGATTGAA
>JAPYPO010000787.1 GCA_029937645.1 Candidatus Hydrogenedentota bacterium | reverse complement strand
TCGCCGTGGTGTGGGATGGTTCGCCGCATGCCCCGTTTATCGCGAGTGCTGCGGACCAAGAGCCCTTCGAGGACCTCGATACCCCTAGCCGGAACCACTACGGTGAACTCGTCGCCTTCGACCGCGCGTTGGGCGTCTTCCGAAAAGGCCTTCGGGATCTAGGCGTTGCGGACAACACACTCGTTTGGTTTTGTAGCGATAACGGGGGTCTCAAAAACATCGCCCCGGATACCGTTGGTGGCCTGCGCGGAAACAAGGGTACGGTGTGGGAAGGCGGCATTCGCGTACCTGCAATAATCGAGTGGCCGGCCGCGATTATGCCTCGCGTCACCGACTATCCTGCATCTACGATGGACATCTTTCCAACGATTGCCGATCTACTGGACTTGCCACCAAGCGCGTTACTCAATCCCGTGGATGGCACCAGCATCGCTGAGGTGTTTAAGACGCCCCTTACGACCCGCGACGCGCCCATTCCATTTCGCTTCGGAAATACGGGCGCTTGGGTAGACAACGCGTACAAGTTGGTCGTGACGGATATCGAAGACCAAACCTACCAACTCTTCGGTTTGACTTCCGATCCGCGTGAATCGAAGGACATCGCGGCCGCGAATCCGGAACGTTTCAACAGCATGAAGTCTGCATTTCAAATGTGGAACGAATCCGTCCAAGCCAGTGTGGACGGCCAAGACTACCCGGAAGGTCGCCTCGACGACGGAGAACCCATCCGCAGGTTTTGGTGGGACGATGAACGTTATGCGCCCTACTTGGATGCGTTGAAGCAACGCCCTGAATACGCTCCTCGACTCAACTAAACTGCTTCGATCTCATTGGCTCCGGTCGCCGACGGGTCCATATGGGTAATCTCGGCTAAGGATAGATGTGTCGAATCAGCTACATTGGACCACTATGGAATTGGAAGGAATTGTTGAATGTATCAAGAAGGACTATCTTGGATTTTCCCGCTCCGCTTTTGCGTATTCGCGATTCTCTTCGGAGTCACAGCTGCAGGCGCCGAGCGCCCGAATATTCTCTGGATTAGCAGCGAAGACAATGGGCCAGAAATCGGTGCGTATGGCGATAGCTACGCGACGACTCCCAATCTGGACGCCCTAGCGGCGGAGGGGATGCTCTACCGAAATGCGTGGTCTACGGCCCCGGTTTGTGCGCCTGCGCGGACGACGATTATTTCGGGGTTGTATCCCTTCTCGACGGGCTCGCAACATATGCGGAGCCGCGCTCATCTTCCTGATGGTTTCCGCATGTTTCCGCAATACCTTCGGGAGGCTGGGTACTACTGCACCAACAATGCGAAACAGGATTACAATCTCGATAAACCGGGACAGGTCTGGGACGAGTCATCGGGCAAAGCCCACTGGCGGAAGCGGGATTCTGATCAGCCATTTTTCGCGGTGTTCAACCTAGAGA
>JAPYPO010000218.1 GCA_029937645.1 Candidatus Hydrogenedentota bacterium | reverse complement strand
ATGCCCTGCATAGCCACATTCAAATGAATGGCCGCCAGGTTGCGCGATGGCTCCAGGCAGCCCCAGCACTCATCGCGCGTCTCACTCCAAAGCAAAGGCGGGTTGAACCAGGTGCTTGTCCGCTGAAAATTAAAGTAACCACTGAAGGCAATCAGCAAGACAGCCGCAACGCCCGCAAAGGTGCGGAGTGGGGGACGCGGCACTTGGTCGATGAGCCAGGGGAGCAGACAGGCCACGCCCGCGAGCGACAGGTATACCCGCTCCTCGCGAAAGGAATTATCCAACCCGAATAGGCCGGGTCCCGCAGCGGCCACCGCCACCCAAAACGCGGCGAGCCCCGGTAAAGGGGCGATCCACATGAGGACGATGGATAGAGCCAAGAAGGCGATCCACATCACCGGAAATCCAGCGTTTGCTACGTCGAATGGCGGGTGGACGAGACTCAGATTCGCCGGAAAGAAGACCGTGCGAAAGTGGTCGAAGACCGTCTCGGCTTGGGCGTAGAAATCAGAGGGCGATCCATTCACGGCGTCGACCGAAGCGCCATGGCTCACAAAAAGGATAGCCAGCAGGGCCGTGTGGGGGACGTAGGATAGTACACGCGCCCGAATATCGACGCCTCTTCGCGCCACGCAGTCAACGGCAACAAGCAACACGGGCAACGTCCAGACAGCCAAGTCGGAAGCCCAGGCCAACGCAAAGGCCACGAGCGACAATCCCCACCCCAAAACGCAGATCTTTTCCTCGTCTTCGGTGGAACGCAGAAAGAGGAGAATGGATACGAGCGTGAGGAGTGTAGCAAGCGACGAGCCGATGTGGGATACGTAGTAGACGCTCTGCGTCACGGCAGGATGCAAAGCAAACAGAATGCCCGCCGACATGGCGACGACTTCTGAGGTCCTGCGGAGAAGCAGGCGCCTCGCCAGGAGATAGACCAACACGGAGGTCAGAAGATGGACGGCGATGCCGAGAATGTGCAGGAGTACGCTCGACCCCGAGCCGAGTTGCCACCCCGCCGCGAGAACGAGCGCGGCCAAGGGACGAAGCGTCGTGTCATTCCACGCTTCGGATGCAGTGGCGACGCGATGAAGGGCCGGTACTTCGACAAGCCACTCTACATCGTCAACCTGTAAAGGCAGCCGCATCCCCCTGGACGACAGCAGCGCGGCCGCCACGAGTATCAAAAACACAGATATACCCACCTGGGCTTTACAGGCCCTTCGTGCCTTGAAGCAAGGGCGTTGCGAGGCGCTCCTCCAGCTTCTCGTCGGCAGTCAGTTCGCCTTCTGCGGAGGGATCCTGCTCCTCATTATTCTCTACTTCAGAGTCGGTCACGCGAAGTTCCTCAAAGTATTCCGATTATGCCCTTCTATGGAGCGGAAATTATAGGGCTTCGCCCGCAACGCATCAACCATTGAAATACGGCGCACCTATAACACTACGAAGGATTCATCTCGTTCCCACGCGGGGGCTTGGGAACGAGTGGGCATTAATTTACGGAGCGATTCTTCCTGCTACTACCCGTCAAGGCCGAGTTTTTTTAGCAAGCTTATCGAGCGGCGATTCTTACAAGCCCTTTGAGAACAAGGAGAAACCGGGAGCATTTCAATCCACGCAAGGGCGCAAAGAACTCCGGCTAAACGTATGTCTACCCTCCAAGTCAAAAGCCTCTTTGCGACTTTGCGGCTTTGCGTGACACTCATCGGTCGCGGCTACGCCGCGCTAAGATCGTTGTCTCCTTCACGGCAAAAAAATTGTACCACTTCGAGACGTTACCCTTCGTCCAGCGGCGGGATATACCGCCCTCGCGCGATCAGATCCTCTGGGTCGAGGGCCCTTTTGATATCGCCGAGCACCTCCCAGTACTCGGGATCCCCGGTCCGGAGTTTTTCCATCCCCTGGAGGCCGGCGCGATAGATATAGAAGCCGGCTTCGTGCATCGCGTTGACGAGGGCATCGTAGCATTGCGAGGCGCGTTCAGGTTCTCCATCCTCGGATTGGTCAAACGAGACGTTGAATATGGCGACGAGGCTTCGCTCCGAAATAAGAATAAAACTGACGATCATGTCGAAGCCGTATTCGGCAAAAATAGGCTCGGCCAGTTTCCGCAACGCCGCCGTTTCCGATCCCAGCATAGGCATGACCGGCGAGATCCAGTAGAGACCGCAGCCGGCATCGAGGGGATCGCAGGGCCCGCCTTCGGGGGGCGTGCGCAGGCGCCATTGCGGACTGATGAGTGGCTCGGGCGTCGGGATGCCCTTGAGTAGCTCATAGTTGGGACGGAGCACGCGCAGTTTGCGTCCAAGCACTTTGGCGAGGCCAACCTTGTTGAGCGTGAATACGCAGCGCTCGGCAAGTTCAAGTTTCCAGTCGTTTAAGAACCGAACCGTCGCGACGCCGCGCAGGGCTTGGCGCAGCAGCTTCTTCGCCGCGCGGACTTCTCCCTTCGCGCCGGAGATAGAGCCAGATCCTTGCCAGGCCTGCAGCCCTTTGCTTCGCCGGAGGTTCATGCGCGTATCAGGAGGCAGTGGGGCTTGGTGTCCTGCTTCTTCCCAAGGGTAGCGGCCGCTACCCGCGAGCACGCGAAAGTCGTTGCCGATATGAATAGCTGTCTGGAGTGTGCCCGCTATCCGCAGCGGGCGCAGCCGATCCACCAGTGTCGCAAGATCATCCTCATTCGGCGCTTGGAAATAGAAAAACTCGAAGGACTCCGGCTCCGGCAGAAGCCACAGGCCAATGCGCGTGACGATCCCCAGGTTGGACTGGCAAAATATCCCGTCGAGAAAGGGGCCCACGCCGTAGCGGTACACATGCGTAGCGCGGGCGTTCGGATAATGCCCAAATCCCGTACGGACGACGCGGCCATCGGCGAGCACGACTTCCATCCCGCAGCAGGTCAGAAAGTGATCGCCGTAGCGCGTATGCCCGAAGCCGCGATCAACCGTATTGCCTACCAAGCTTGAATCGGGGCCGGCGGCTGAGGCGTCCATCCACAAACCGGATTCGTTTTCCTGGAGGTAGTCGTAGAGTTCCTTTTGCGAGACGCCCGGCTCGATGACGCAATAGGCAAGTTCGGTATTGACTTCGAGGATGCGATTCATGCGGCTTAAGTCAACTATCGCCGCGCCGTCCGTGGTGGCACACGCGTCGCCATAGCCCCAGTTCTTTCCCCGGGAGATCGGGTACAGGATGATGCCGTGGGCCGACGCAATCTGCGCGACCGACTGAACCTGCTCGGTGGTCGTCGGCCACACTACGCACCCAGGGGACGGGGCCTCGGCTTGCGTGGTGCGGCTATAGCGCCCGAGGACGTCGGGCGCGTTGGAGACTCCGTCCGCGCCGAGGACGGCGGCCCATTCATCGAGCGCGGCACGGATCGCTTCCGCATCTTCTTTTCTAGCGGAGCTATCCGGCTGCACGGTCTCTCCCTCCCAATCGACAGCGGAGCATCCCCAACGGGGCTCGAATCGTCGACGGCCTGATGGTACTCGATTGGTATAGCCCCGGCCAATGCAGCAGGATTCAGGTTATTTGGCGAAGCCTCAGAGGATTGATCTCACGTGAGCAAGTGGGCTGAAAGCCCGATCGATCCAAGCGAACCGATCAAGCCCGGCCTTGGTTGTAGCCTCCCTATTGTTCGGCGGGAGGTCTCTCCGGTATTCTTCTCCTTCCCGTTGACACATCGGGAAGGGCTCAAAGCCGCTCAAAGATTTGCCCGCGCTCGGGGAGCGTTCGGCATAGAAAGGAAGACGTATGGATGTAAAAGATCGTATTGCGGTGGTAACAGGAGGCGCGAGTGGCATCGGCGCGGACCTGTGCCGACGCTTCAAGAAGGAAGGCGCGGCGGGCATTGTCGTCGTCGATAGGAACGAAGAAGGGGCCAAGGCCGTCGCGGCCGACATGGGCGGGATCGCCATGGCCGCCGACGTAGGGAAAGAAGAGGACATCGCTCGCGTCGTGAAAGACACCTTGGCCGAGTTCGGCAAGATCGACATTTTTATCTCGAATGCGGGCATCTCCTACCACGAGGGTGAAGTGGCAACGTTTGGCACGAATGACGAATGGCAGAACATCTGGCAGGTCAACGTCATGGCCCATGTGTACGCCGCGCGCGCCGTGCTCCCGGGGATGCTTGAACGTGGCGAAGGCTATATCATCAGTACGGCTTCGGCCGCGGGCCTGCTCAGCCAGATCGGATCCGCAACGTACGCGGTTACCAAACATGGCGCAGTGGGTTTTGCTGAATACCTCGCCATTCGGTATGGGGACGACGGGATCCGCGTGTCGGTGCTCTGTCCTCAGGCCGTAAAGACGGGAATGACCGCAGGCACGGACGGCGGTTCCGCCGGATTGGACGGCTTTCTCGAAGTCGAAGCGGTATCCGACTGCGTGCTCAAGGCAATGCGGGACGAAACCTTCCTCATTCTTCCGCACCCCGAGGTGCTGACCTATATGCAACGAAAGACTTCCAATTACGACCGTTGGCTCGGTGGCATGCGCCGGCTTCGTCAACGCATGATCAATCGCTAGGATAATCAATGGACAACGAACAAAGCCTGACCCCGCTTAGGGAAGCACACGTTTTTGATCAGAAAGCCCTGTCGGACTATCTCGCTGATCAGCTTGGCGAAGACTACTCGAAGATGAACGTCCTTCAGTTTGAGGGCGGTCAATCGAACCCGACCTATATGGTCGAGAACAACGGACAGAAGTATGTCATGCGGAAGAAACCGCCCGGCAAGCTACTGAAATCGGCACACGCTGTCGAGCGGGAATATCGAATCATGGCGGCGCTGCAAGATTCCGGCGTTCCCGTTCCGAAGACCTACCTCCTGTGCGAGGACGAGTCAATTATCGGCACTCCCTTCTACCTGATGGATTGCGTGCAGGGCCGTGTGTTGGTGGACCCCGAGTTAGAAGATGTCGCTACATCGGAAGAACGCAGAATCCTCTACGACGACGCGCTCCGCGTCATGGCCGCCTTGCACGCCGTCGATTATGAAGCGGCCGGGCTCGGCAGTTTCGGGCGCCCGGGCAACTATTACGCGCGCCAGATTTCGCGCTGGTCGAAGCAGTATGTCGCTTCGAAAACCGATGACATTGAGGCGATGGAACGGCTCATGGAGTGGCTACCCGAAAATACGCCCGAATCAGATGAAACTACCATCGTTCACGGTGATTATCGCATGGGGAATTTCATCTTTCACCCCACCGAGCCGAAAATATCAGCGGTGCTCGATTGGGAGCTGTCCACGCTGGGACACCCCCTGGCCGACCTGGCTTATTTCGTCACCTTCGCACGCCGGGCTCACGAAAACGGCGCTCATCCCGATGTCCCGCAGGAAGAAGAAATCGTCGCCGATTACTGCAAACGCACCGGGCGGGGCGAAATCGAAAATTGGGATTTCTACATGGCCTTTACCATGTTCCGAACCGCAGGCATTTCGCAAGGGGTGTACAAGCGAGGCTTGGACGGCAACGCGAGTTCACAACATTGGCAGCGGGCCGGGGAAGCGGTGCCCATTAATGCGGAACGTGCGTGGGCTTTGGTGAATAAATAACCCACCCGAGAAACCATTCGTAAGGAGAAGCCACATGGCTCACGAATTTATCATTGTCGAAAAAAAAGATCACCTGACCATCATCACCTTGAATCGTCCGGAGCGGATGAACGCGCTACACGCGCCTGCCCACCAGGAGCTCCATGCGGTCATGAACGAGTTCTCCGAAGATTCTGATCAGTGGGTTTGTATCATTACGGGGACCGGTGAAAAGGCTTTTTCAGCCGGGAACGACCTGAAGTATCAGGCGGAGCACGGGGCCGCAGTGGTTCGCGAGGGCATGAAGAATGTCAGTTCGGGCTTCGCGGGAGTTACCAGTCGCCACGATTGTTTCAAGCCGATTATCGCCGCCGTAAACGGATTCGCATTGGGTGGCGGATTCGAGATCGCGTTGGCGTGTGACATAATCATCGCCTCGGAACGAGCGACCTTCGGATTGCCGGAGCCGCGTGTGGGCCTTATGGCCGGCGCGGGCGGGGTACACCGTCTCCCGCGCCAGATGCCCTACCACGCCGCCATGGGCGTTTTGCTGGCTGGGAAACGCATGACGGCGGACGAAGCGTACAACTGGGGGCTCGTGAACGAAGTGGTGCCGGCCGACAAACTGTTGGAGACGGCGGAACATTGGGCACGCGAGTGCATGTTGGGAGCGCCCATATCGCTTCAGGCCACCAAAGAGGCCACAACGCAGGGGCTCGGCATGTCGCTGGAAGACGCGCTCAACACGCGGTTCCCCATGTCGGTAAAGATGAGTCAGTCCGAAGATTACGTCGAGGGCCCCAAAGCCTTTTCAGAAAAACGCCCGCCCAACTGGAAAGGCCGGTAACGAAGAATCTCGCGCACACCCAAATTCACCGCACGGCGCGATCCCCGGTTAATCGCCGCGCGTGATGACCGACTCGCCGCCGTCCTGGACCGTACGAATGTGTTGCTCCAGCTCGCCGATGATGTCTTTGTCTTCCCGCGTCGTCTTGTTGTGCTCCAGGAGCTGGTACATCAACGCACGGGCAAAGGTAATCTCGTCCATGCCGTCGTTATCCCGGGCCGAATCAAGTCCGGACTGGAGCACTTTTTCCGCTAACTGATATTCACCTGCCATGGTATTTCCCCCATCATGCCCCGCGAAGAGTCGAAAGACCCTGCTCGTAGGGTTGGGTTTTCAGCAGAGAACCCCAAACGCGCAACTCTCTGCCACTCAATAGGAACTACGCTCTAAAATCTATATATAGAACACCTGAAATCGGGGCCCGGTTTCATTCTGCGCCCGATAGGTTGTTCTTATCCGAGATTACCCATATGGACCCGTCGGCGACCGGAGCCAATGAGAT
>JAPYPO010000217.1 GCA_029937645.1 Candidatus Hydrogenedentota bacterium | reverse complement strand
GGCGTTGTGCGTCTACGCGGCTAAGCGCTGGGGCGATTGGTACGAGGCCAACTACGAATATCCGCTGGCGTCCGTGATCTATACAGGGAATGCAGACGAGGTCGAGCGGCTCCTGGGGATGGGGGCGAATATTGAGGGACCTGGGGATGGCGAACCCACACCGATTCACTTGGCGGCGAAGCATGGCCAAACGGAAATCGCAGAGTTTCTCTTAGCAAAGGGCGCGCGGCTGGATGTGAGGGACAAGGACGGCGACTCCCCACTCCGCACGGCAGCGCGATCGGGCAGCGCGGAATTCGTCGAGCTGTTCCTCGCTCACGGAGCGGACAAGAACGCGCGGAACGACAGTGCCTCTACGTCTCTCTTCTCCACATCGAACGGAGGCCACACCCGGACTGTAGGCGCGCTCCTCGATCACGATACTGTCTTGGATGATGGATCGTCAGCGCTTCACGCCGCCGTCCAGAATGAACACACCGAAATCGTCGCTTTGCTCCTCGATTGGGGCTTCGATCCAAATGTAGGGGAAGAATTGGGAAGTACGCCACTGCATCTCGCGGCTAGCCAAGGCCTCTACGAGATGGCGTCGCTCCTGCTTGGGCATGGCGCGCGGACGGGCGTACCCGCCTCACTCGTGGGCGAGGTTAGTACGCCCATCTACCTAGCGGCAAGTTATTTTCCTAGCGATGACACCTCACAAAAATTTATTGACCTTCTTTTGGAACATGGCGCCCAAATGACCGTCTGGGAGGAGGTGATGATGGGGAAGGCCGCCGAGCTGCGCGTCCGGCTTGAAGGCGACCCAAAACTAGCCGTTACTCCAGATCGTTGGGGATTAATGCCGCTTCGCTATGCGATCCGATCGGGGGATTCGAGCGTTGTGGAAACGCTTGTTGAATTTGGAGCCAATTTCTCGACTCCTGGTCGTTACGGATATACGCCATTGTTCATGGCGGCTTCCAATGGGCATGTGGAGATTATCGAGACTCTCATTGAGCTGGGGGCAAATTTGAACGCCGTTGGCCGAAACGGCCGCACACCTCTCATCGTGGCGGCGGAGTATGGTCATACGAATGTGGTGAGAGCATTGTTAGAGCACGGGGCCAATCCTTTCGCCGTTCGCCCTAATGGTCACGGACCGCTGTCCGTCGCTGCTACGCACCATCACCTGGACACAGTCCGAGTCTTAATCGAATTCGGGGCGGTGCCCACAGCCACCTCCCTCGGAGGGTACGATGTGCCCCAAATAATCGCCGATATCGAGCTCCAGATCGAGAGAAATGGATACGGGTCGAACATGCCCTCCAATGTGACTGAAATTCTTTCCGAGCTTAAGCGCGTGGAAGAAGCGCAGGGAGCGAAGCCATCACAATGAACGGGCCATCACGGAACGGCTTCACCCTTGTCGAGGCCGTCATCGTGGCCATCGTTATCGCCGTGCTCCTGGCCGTCACTATTCCGTGGATACGCGCGCGGGAAAAGCGCGGCGCTATTTAAGTTTGGTGATCACGCCCGCCTTGCAGGCGTAGGTTACTTCTTCATCGCCATGGCCGGGGGTAATAAGATGGCGGCCTTCTGGGATGGATTCAGACTCCAAGAATGAGGCGTCGGCATATAAGTTTATATGGGCGTCGTAGCGTCCCTTTGCGATTCCGGTCTCTTGCATTTCGTCAGATTCGTTGTCCTCCACGCGGACCTGAAACTTGTTCCAGACTTCCGTGCGCGCTTTCTCGAAGTCGATTTGAGTCTTCCGCAAGATCTCGCGCGCGCTCCGGGCAAGACTGAGGCGCGTGCGAATATTTCGGAGCATCAGCCGCACGAACGTGGATTGGGCCCGCATGGCGACGGCGTCTCCTCTGGGGAGGTTTTCTGCGGCCTTGACGACCTGCCGCAGCGCCGTCACTTTGATGACGTTCTCGCCCTCCAGGGCTTTGAGGTGCTTCCAGCCGACGGATTCATGAAGGCGTTTTTCGTTGGACTGGATGAAGGTGGCGAGAGTCTTGGCTTCTTCGAACCACTCTCTGAGGTTGTCCTCAAGCTCGATGAGAATCTTGGCCACAAACGCGGGATTCTTGATGGCTCCGGAGAGGTCGTTCTTCAATTGCAGGACATGCGCCTTGCGCTCGACGAGATCCGAGTCTAAGGGATCTTCGCCCTGAAGCTCGGGAAAATCGCTCATCAGTTCGGAAAGCGAAGACTGAAATTCCTCGGTGCCCTCCCGTGCTATACCCTCATTGCTCTGCCGCGCTTCGAGATGCTCCTGGGCGGCGGTGTAGAGAAAGCGCATGCCCGATATGATCCGGCTGAGCACATCAAGCCGTCGCTGCGCGGCTAGCGTGTCCGCAAGATTCTTCTTTATTTTGTCGCCACCGAGAATATACATAAGCGCGCTGGACGCGAATTGCTCCGCCTCGCGGGCCGCCAGTTGAGTCGTGCGGAGCCCGTGCGCGCGGCTCCGCCGCAACCTTAGAGCCTTCGACAAGGCTCGCGACATTTCCTTGCCGGGCGCTTCCCCGTAGTCTCGGCATGAGAGGCCCTTGCGAAAGATAATGGTAAGCGGGCGCGCATCCGTACACTTGAAGCGGGCCGATTCTACCTGGCGTGTAATGTCGTATTGTCCGCCAAATGCTTCGCCCTCGATCTGAATGGAGGGCGCTATGTAGTTGCCCTGCAGCGCGTCGCCTTTGACTTCAAGATCGCTTCCCGAAAATATCAATCGGGGCGATTGCGTAGCGCGGCAATAGATGCGGCCTGTCTTGGCGATCGCGGTCGCGTTGTTGATGATGGCCCGGGCGCGAATGTCGCCATCACGGACGACGACCGCGCCCACGATATTGTCGCGGACCTCGCAGGAGTTCGTCGCGGCCACGCGTCCAAGGACGAAGCCATCGACCACGCAGTCGCCATTTTCCACAATGACCGTACAGCCTTCGGGTACATCGCCGAGGACTCGGAGCTGGCCGTTGCGGCGAAATACGGGGCCTCGGCTTGGGAGGGCGACACCGGCGAGCGTTTTGGTATCGCTGGCCCGTGCCAATTGGATATCTTCGCTGGATACCACTTGAAGCCGTTCGGTGAGCGCCTTCAGACCAAGGTCGGGCGATAGGTATTCCCTTCGGCTCTCGATCGTCTTGATGTGGGGCGTGATCAGCTCCTCGACACGGGAAAAGGCCTTCGAATTAGCGGTGGCCAACACGAGCTCACGGGTTCGAGCGAGGAAATCGAGTTCGTCCCGGGCCAGCATAGTTATTCGAGCGCTTTGCACGAGCAAGACCAGTTCGCGCAGTAAGCTTTGATGCCTACGGCCTTCGGTTGAGGGGCGGTCTCCGGGCGCGTTTGCCAACCACATCTCAAGGTGGCGTGGGAAATGCTTGAGTCCGTCTAAGGAGCTCGCTTTGGTCACAGCAACGTCGTTCCAGAGGCTGCAGAGAGCCATGTCTTGGGGCGCGATAAGGCTGATATCTTGGACCGGGAGCGCGAGCAGGTGTTGGACTAACTTAATCATAAATTGCTGCGTTGATCCCGGGCCGACGAGGAGTCTTTCACCGCAGAAACTGACGCGATTGAGCCCGCTACCTTGCCCTTCATTTCAGACATGCGAGCGAGTTCCTGTCGGCAGGTTGATTGTTTCGTGTGCAGGTCGCTGTCGCGATACATTTACCACGGGCTGCTAGTATCGTTTGCTGTGGCGAGAAAAGCAAACTGGATCTGTTGCCGCGCGCTGTTGGAATGGGCGAGGGATTTTTGTTACCGTCACTTCGAAGAGGGGCGATCAAAGTCGTGCGTATATCAGCAGAGAGGATTTGAAAATCGTGAGTTCGAGTCAGAAGACCGTCGTGATTTATACCGATGGCGGGTGTGCGCCTAACCCAGGTGTGGGCGGGTGGGGAGCGGTACTGATTTATGATGGGCAGCGTAAGGAAATCTCGGGAGGCGATGCGAATTCCACGAACAACCGCATGGAGCTTACCGCGGCGATCGAGGCGCTGGGTGCGTTGACCCGCGCATCTCGTGTCGAGTTGATTACCGATTCACAGTATGTGCGCATGGGGATTACCGAGTGGCTTCCGAATTGGAAGCGGCGCAATTGGCAGCGCAAGGGGGGCCCGGTGAAGAACGAGGATCTGTGGCGGCGTCTCGATGAGGCCGTTCAGCGTCACACGATTGACTGGCGGTGGGTCAAGGGTCACGCGGGGGTCGCGGAAAACGAACGCTGCGATGAATTGGCCACCGCGCGTATTGCTGAGATTCGTATGGGCGTGTAGCGAACGTTGATAGGTCTTCGTGCTCTTCGGTGTGAATGACATCGTTTTTCACCACGAAGAGCACGAAGAAGGTCGGTTTCTTTATGCTTCGCCCCCCACTCTTAGTTGATCTATGGCTTCCATATAGGAATCGGAGTTGTAGATGTAGGATCCGGCAACGAGGACGTTGGCGCCGGCCTCGATGACATCGCCGGCGGTTTTGTCGTCGATCCCTCCGTCGACTTCCAGATCGCGATCGCCGAGCATGGCGCGGACGTATTTAATCTTCTCCAGCATTTCCGGAATAAAGGCCTGGCCGCCGAATCCGGGATTGACTGTCATGATCAGAACCATGTCAATGGCTTCGACGATGTATTCTATTTCGTCTTGAGAGGTCCCCGGATTGAGCACGACCCCTGCCGTGCAACCGAGCGTCTTGATCTTTTCGATGAGGCGCAAGGGATGCCGCACCGCTTCGATATGGAACGAGATATTATCGGCCCCGGCGTTGGCGAAGTCTTCGACAAATTCTTCGGGGTCGGTAATCATCAGATGCACGTCGAGGGGAACGGTGCTGTGGCTGCGCAGCGACGCAATCACCGCGGGGCCGATGGAAATGTTAGGCGCGAAGTGGCCGTCCATGACGTCGACATGAATCATATCGACGCCGCCTTCAATGACGAGGCCGATTTCCTCGCCGAGCTTACTGAAGTCGCTCGCGAGTATTGACGGGGCTATTTTTATTTTCGGTGTGGCCATGTGTGCTCCTGATTTAATCGTGCCGAAGGTGGTTATTGGCCGACGCGGACCGCGCGCGGCTCGAAACCGGTTACGAGCTGTTATTCCGTGGACGGAGTTTGACTGCCCTATCGAAGGGTAGCGTCATCCATAATGGTAACCTCTGGTCCAGCTCCTTCCTCGTAACGATAGCTGCGCTCCAATCGGCCGTCAACATAAAACTCAACGGTGGCGCGTTCGATGTATTCGATCGTCTGCCTAAGCTCCGTCCGCGGGTCAATGTGTGGCGGCAGCCCACCCACGTAGTCGCCCGGACGCGGATATTCCGTTCGCCGGCCGTCATTTCGGTCGATGACGTCGATGCGAACTGAGGGTCGTGTGGGCATGTCGGGGACAAAATAGCTGAAGGCTACACGGCGCCTTACGTTGGGCAGGACGGTATCCGGAAGCAGCCGTATATCAAAGGTAACCGTGTCCCCTTCATCCATTGTAGTGCCCGCTGGGGGGGTCTGGTTTAGGACGAGGTTGAAGCGCTTTCCGGTGTCTTCCACGGCGAAAGGCTCGATGTTCAACTTGAGGGGTGCGAGGAGTTTCCTGGCCTCCTCTAAGGAGAGCTCGACCAGTTGAGGCATGAAGACGGTTTGGATGACCGGTCCATCACTGACCAGCAGACTGACCTCCGTGCCCATCTCCAGCAGACGTCCCCGCCCTGGATCCTGGGCGAGCACCATACCTTTCGGGGCATCGGAGTTCATCGAGGCCATCCTCCCTACTAGGAGGCGTGTGGTGCCGAGGTCTTGAATCGCCTCTTGGAAGGTTTTTCCGACGAGATTCGGTGCCTCTTCGCTCTGACGCCCTGCGCTGATGGTCACGCTTACCTTGCGCCCTTGGCGGACGACATCGTTCGCGCTGGGCCGTTGGAGCATCACGTGGTATTCGGGAAACTGATCGCTGGTTACTTGGGATTGGCGGCCGAGTTCAAGGCCACTTTGGCTCAGCGCCAGTTGCGCTTTATCGACCGGCCAACCGACGACATCCGGCACCACCACATGGGCTCCACCTTCGACGGCTTGGTTGAAGACAAACCAGGCGGCGGCGGCCATAACTCCGACGAAGAGTATGGTGGCGAACGTCCAGCGGACGGTCCATCCGAAGAAGCGGAAACAAAAGAGGACGACCCCTAGGATCGTTTCCGCAACGCCATCAAGTAGTATCCGTCCGATTGGCCTTTCATCGGAAGAATCCGATATTGCCCCGTGTCGATCTTCCACTGATTTAACCACTCCGGTCCGTCTTCGCAGACAACATCATGCTCGGATACTATCCCCTCCGCGATGCCCAAAGTTTCCTCGGGCGTAAAAGTGCAAACGGAGTAGACGATGAGGCCGCCATTCTTGCAGAGGTGCAGGGCTGAACGCAATAGCCGCATCTGGAGGAGGGCCATTTTTTGAGCCATTTCGGGGGTCGCCCGCCACTTAAGCTCGGGATGCCGGCGCAACGTGCCGTAGCCCGAGCAGGGGGCATCGAGGAGGACGCGGTCGAACTCCGTGGCGAAGGGGGGACGAATCGCGTCCGCTGCGAGCACGTTGATTCGCTCCAATTGAAGGCGCTCGACGTTTTCTTGAACGAGGCCAAGTTTCCAGGGATGTTCGTCCATGGCGACGATTTCGGCCTTGTCGCCGGTCAACTGGGCGAGATGGGTTGCCTTGCCCCCCGGCGCGGAACACATATCGAGGATCCGCTCTCCGGGCAGCGGAGCAAGCAGATGGCCCGCCAACATGGAGGCCTCATCCTGGACGTAGTAGAGGCCGTTCTGGAAGGCCTTCGCGCTCACGGACAAGGGGCCATCGAGTACGTGAATCGCCTCTGGAGCGTTCGCTGCTGCCACAGCGGAGACTTCAGATTTCTTTAGGGTGGCGAGC
>JAPYPO010000786.1 GCA_029937645.1 Candidatus Hydrogenedentota bacterium | reverse complement strand
TGCTCGCGGATCACATGTGGTCCACCAAGAATCCAGAGGCCCTCGCATGGACGCTGGCCGACAACGGCAACATCCAACTCAGCATCTACCGGCCAGCCGGCGCGCGCCTCAATCCGTCGCTCCAACGCAAGATCATTCACTTCTTAACCCCAAACAATTCAAATCAGCGCATGCATAACAAGCTATTTCTCGTCGATGGGGTGATCGGGATCACGGGCGGGCGCAACGTCGGGGATAATTATTTCAATTACTCGACCAAATACAATTTCAAGGACCGCGATGTCCTCCTTATGGGCCCTGAGGTGGAAGCCATGTCGCAATCCTTCTCACTGTACTGGCGATTCAAGCATACCCACTCCCGAAACGAGTTGAAGGACTCATCGCGTCGCCTGAGCGAAGACGAGGTCCCCGACGGAAACGGCGCACCAGGCTTGGACGTAGCGTTCTTCGGGACAGCCCACCGGCTCGCGAACGATTCAGCCCATATTCGCACGCGCTTCCTCGACTCCGCCATGGCCGTCAGCGAACTCGAGTTTGTCGCGGACAAACCAGGGCGCAAAACCTTCTCATACTATTTCAGCCGCCGCGGTGGCGGAAATATGGCGGCCGCCATTCGGAAAGAGTTGATAGGCTCCAGAGAGTCGATTATCATACAAAGCCCCTACGTCATCCTGAATCGGCGAGCCCGCCGAATCCTTCGTAAGGTAAAAAAACGCGCGCCCGATCTCAGGGCACAAATTTCGACCAATAGTTTTGGCGCGGCCGATCACTTGGAAACCTATTCCGCCAATTTTCGGCTACGCACCAAAGTCATTCGCGGATTAGACTTTGACGTCTTCGAATACAAGCCCCATCCCGAAGACCTTTCCCTCTTTCTGGCTAACTTCGAGAGCCTGAAAAAACGCGCCGAGGATAACGGGATACGCCGCGCCCCCTTCCTGAGCATCCACTCAAAATCCTATGTCTTCGACAACCAGACGGCATTCATCGGAACCTACAATTTGGACCCGCGCTCCTTTTACATCAACAGCGAGTGCGGGCTATTCGTTCGAGACACGCAATTCGTCCAGGATCTGACCCGCCGCATCCACCGCGATATGGCACCAACCAATAGCTGGGTCATCGCTCCCAAACGGATACCACTCCGCGAGCTCAACGTAACGCTCGAAGGCCTCTCCAGCCTGCTGCCCATCGACCTCTGGCCACTCCGCTCCACAAGCAGCTTCGAACTCATCGAAGGAAAGCAAGCCCTGCCCAGGCATCACGCTGATTTCTACGACAACTATCGAGACCTCGGGAGTTTCCCCGGCTCGGAAGGTTTGGACGCAGACAAGACCCTCACGCGCATGTACAAACGAATCGGGAAATGGGCCACACCGTTGCTTTAAGCCCGGATTTCCCATTTGGAAGAGTCATCTTGAGATCCGCCGGCATCGAT
>JAPYPO010000216.1 GCA_029937645.1 Candidatus Hydrogenedentota bacterium | reverse complement strand
GGTTAAAATTGGCGTCTAAATCAGTATCTGCCGTGTCAATCGCGGGCGAGCCCGACTCTAGATGTAGAAAGTCATTCAAGTTGTTATTGATTTTGATGTCAAAGTCGTCGAATTCGTATTGCGCGTTTGTCTGGACTTCGACGAGGAATCGGTTGTTCTCGTAGGTGGGGGCGTCGTTGACCTGGAAGATGAATTCGTTGGGTCCGCCGTCCCGCTGACGCCACACGCTAACGTGCGGGCCAGCCGCGCGGATGGTGACGGTGTACCACACGCCCTCCTCCGTCGGATCGTTTCCCGTGCCGCCATCGGCGATGAAGATGTAGCTTCCTCCCACCACTTTTTGCAGCCAGATCCTATCCTGCGCGCCCTCCAGCATCAGCCGCAGCCGCTCGTCGTAGCTCTCAAAACGGATATTCACGACAGCCATATTCGATTGGTCAATTGGGCAATACCGGAATGATATCTCCTGGTCGTTGTCCTCGATGGATAGAGTTGGAGCGGTTGCGGATGTCATCTTGGGTGGTCCCCCATCTTGCCGATTGTACTATGGATGACGCTTTGTAGGCGCGTTTTGGGGAAAACTCTCGATCACAACTGCTCTACAAGAATGGAAATCGAATAGAAGCGCATCTGGCTACGCCGGATTAATTTGTCTTGAGAGACCCGCTTTCGTCATTCTGAGCGAATAAGCCGAGTCCGCCATTCTAGAGACTGCCCATTGAAACGCCAACCATCTGACATTTTGCGAAGCTGGATCGCCCTGGGGAAAGGGCGGCTCAAGTATCTTTGGTTCCTTGGCCTTGTGTTGTATGGGGTTATCCTCTGGCGCCTTGGGTGGACGCCTATTCGGGATACGGTTGCGTCGATTCATGTTTGGCCTCTGCTGGGCGCGTTGGGGATTGAAGCGGCCTCGCTTTGGCTTCGCGTATACAAGTGGCGGCTGGCGTTGGGGCCGGGGCAGTCTGCGGCACGTTTGTGTTTTCTGTCGAAGGCGGGGGGCAATCTGTCGCCGGGACGCGTCGGGGAATTTGCGCCGCTGGCTATGCGGGAGCATCGGACGGCTAAGTTGGGCGCGTGGATTCTCCTCGACCGCCTCCTTGAGGTAGCCATGACTCTGGCCCTAGGGATTCTTGGTTTCGTCGCGCTTGGGGTGGATGAGAACGGGCGGGCGATCATCTGGATCGCGGGTGGACTGGCTGTCTTATTGGCCGCCGGAGTACTGTCGACACGCCACCGGGCTATCGAAAAGGTGGCGCAACGCCTGCCCCGGGAAGGGGCGCTGCACAAGCTGGCTACGACCCTTGCGTCCGTGTCGCGTGAGTTGCGCGAATTGGGTTCGCGCGCACCGGCCCAGGTTGCGGTGACGCTCGTCGTTAAGGCGATGGACCTTGCGGGGTCGATTCTGCTCTTTGCCGCGTTCGGCGCCTGGCCCAGCTTTGCGGCGCTGGCGGTGGCCCAGTGCATCCACGGGCTGACCAGTATTGTGCCGATTACGCCCAATGCGACAGGGATTCCCTATCTAACGGCGGCGGCTTTTCTGCATACAGCGGTGGGCATTCCAATTGAGATTCTTGCGTTGGCGGTGCCCGCGCGAATGTTAATCGCCAATGCGGTATTCTGGCCGAGCTTCGCGGTGGGGGTTACTCGCCGGAGGTGAGCTGTTCTTCGCACCCTTTGTGGTGGTGAAGCGAAGCCCCGAGCAGCAGGGCCGGTACCGTGCCGGGCTACAGCGAAAATCGGGGCAACTTTCGGTCGAAGGTCTTGCGGTAGTTTCGGCGGATTTCTCGGATAAGCAGGCAAGCATCGTCGTACAGCATTCCCTTGCCTAAGGCGCGGTAGGGACGCCTTGAACCGCCCATCATCTCGATGACGATTCCCCCGAGAGCCGTTCGGTTCTTTCGGTACGCGAAGGAGTGGGCCTCGATAGAAGCGATTTTCCGCAGCGGAATTTTGTAGCTCATCTCGAAGCGCCAAAGGCGGAAGCCGATGCGGAGGAAGTAGCGCTGAAAATCGAGAAACGTATCGCGGTATGGAAACCAGAGGATTCCGAAGGGGACAATGATTATAAAGGCCAGGAGGGATCCCACGGCCTTGAAGCCTTCGAAATAGAGGGCCGTGATAGGGTAGGGGAAATCGGCGGCTGGCCAGGCAAGAAGAGGTCCGATGAAATACCCGTAGGCCCAGATGACAAGAATCCAGGTAAGCGCCGTTCGTACGATGCGTCCGATGGCCCACTGCTCCCGCGAGTGAATTGTCGCCGTGAAGCCGTTGGCGTGGTGGGTAATTTCAAAGCGTCGGCCCGTGCGTACCGAAGGAGTCGGTGCGTCGGGCAGTGTGTGAACCTCGTTAGGATGTACGGCCATAGGTCTCGATTCGAACGTTGCAATCCAGGTCCGCGCGTTAGTAACAGTATTCGCACAGACACGTCAGGATACAACAAGACGCGGGAGTAGGCAAGATCGGACCCAGGCCGATTTAGATGCGGGTCAGGTTATAGGTGGGCCAAGCTCAGGCCCAGCGCTTTTTGTTCGCGGAGCGCACGCATGCCCGTGGCGAGTGTGGCCATGGATTTGTAGGCCAGATCTTCATTGCATAGACAGGACTCACGGGTTTTTATACACTCAAGCCAGTTCGCCATGGGGCCGGCGCTTGGCTGGGTTTCAATATCGGCTGACTTTTCCGAACCGAACTCCTGCGTGAATGGCTCCGTATTCGACCCTTGAGGCGTGATAGATAGGTGGTCGCCCCTGTACGCGATGGCGGCATGTTCGAGGCGGGTGATGGGCGGTCGCGTTTCTGGGGAGGCGTCCAGCGTGTCGAGGACGAGGCGCTGGCCGTTGGGGTATTCGGCACGCATCACCATACGATCAGGGTTGTCGCCAGGGCCATCGTTAAAGCGCCCACCCGTGGCGGCGACGCGAAGGGGAAACGCGTTGCCGGTCGCGACATGAAAAGCCGCTATCGCGTCGAACTGAGCGGCGGCCATGGGGCCATCGGAGAATGGCGAAAACATTCGCCACTGAACGAAGCAGTTCAACTCGAAAGGGGGATTTTTCTGGTCACCCAAAAAGTCGGCCCAGCGAACTTCGCTCGGGGATACCGTTAACGTCTGGTCAAAGGGTGGAGAGGGTTGGATGGTCGCTTGGGAAATGGAAGGCGCGCCTAGTCGACCCGAGTCGATGAGGGTTCGCGCGGCGCGCCACTGGTTTTGGGTCACGCCCATGGCTCCAGTCTGATAAATTCGACCGGAGCCGCGCGCCGCGTCGCGTATGGCGGCGGCTTCCTCAAGGGTACGCGTTGCTGGGGATTCGCAGTACACATCCTTCCCGCTTTCGAGGGCGGCGAGGGTCATGGGGGCATGAAGGTGATCCGGGGTGGCGATTATGACGCCATCGAGATCTTTGCGCGCAACGAGGACGCGCCAATCCTCTTCGGTCGTTCCTCCACTACGCGCTTCCGCCATCGTGCGGCGCTGAACCCAGGCGTCGCAAACGGAGGTAACTTGCGCGATGTGACCCAGTCCACGCAGTTTCTGGATTTCGTTTAGCAGCGCCATTCCGCGTACGCCGCACCCGATGAGGCCCAACCGAATGGTCGAGCCCGCGCCGTGGGCTGTACCGGCGGCCGCGGAGGCCACCGCGCTTGCGGCGCTCATGGCTAGAAATTCTCGTCGACTCACGAGGTGCGTGTGGCTCACGGTGTAGGGTTCCTTCTGTGAACTCAAAGCTAATTCCTGTTGCGAAAAGGGATTTTCAACGCCCAATAGGGATAAGACCGTCATTCTGATTTCGGTCTTGTTCATCGCGTCCATGATAACCCACTTGAGGCACGGTGTCGATACGGGCTGCTAAACGAAAATTACTCTAAGCCGTACTTCTTGATTTTATACTGCAATGTGGTCCGCTTAAGGCCTAAATGCTCGGCGGCTTTTGACTTGTTCCATCGGAATTTTTCCAGGGCTTCGCGGATCGCGTCACTTTCCAAGGTGTCGGTTCGGTCGCCGAGTGTCCCGGCGTGTTGAGCGGCGCGCTGCGGATCGGAGTCCGTAAAGGCTGACTCTTTGTAAGGCGTGAGCACGAGTTCGCGGGGAAGTTCCTCGCTCGAAATCGTCGCCCCGTCGGCCAGCACGACGGCTCTCTCAAGAACGTTTTCCAGTTCTCGCACGTTGCCGGGCCAGGCGTAGCGGCCAAAAATATCGGACACTTCAGCCTCGAGACTTGTTACCTGTTTCCCTGTTTCCGCAGAAAATTTCTGCAAGAAATGCGCGGTCAAAGCTGGCAGATCCTCAGGCCGCTCCGCGAGTGGCGCGACCTCGATAGTGAATACGTTTAGCCGATAGTAGAAATCTTCCCGGAAGTCCCCGTCAGAAATCGCTTGTTTCAGATCGCGGTTTGTCGCGGCGACGATGCGGACATCGACATGAATGCTCTCGTGCCCCCCGACCCGTTCGACCTCATTCTCCTGCAGCACGCGCAGGAGCTTCGTCTGAATTGACGGGTCAATATCGCCCACTTCGTCCAAGAACAAGGTGCCCGTATGGGCCTGTTCAAAACGCCCGATGCGCGTTGAAACCGCCCCGGTAAACGCTCCCTTTTCATGGCCGAAAAGCTCGCTTTCCAAAACGCCGGAGGCGAGCGCGGCGCAGTTCAACGCGACGAAGGGCCTCTCCCGAAGCGGGCTCGCCTGGTGCAAGGCTCGGGCGACCAGCTCCTTCCCGGTCCCCGTTGGACCGGTGATGAGAACTGCGCTCTTGCTCGGCCCCACTTTCTCGATCATCTGAAGTAGATCCTTCGTATGAAGGCTATCGCCTACCATGGGCCGATCGAGTGGCGTGTCGAAGGGTAGAGTCGTTTTGTCGCTCGGGCCGCGCGGCATAAGCTTTGCCGCCTTAAGTTCGATCTCTTCGATGGCGAAGGGTTTCGCGATGAAATCGCTCGCGCCCAGGCGCATCGCCTCGACGGCCGTCTCCATGGTCCCGAAGGCGGTGACTACGATGACCTTCATGTCGGCATCCGCCTCTTTCGCCGCGCGAAGCACATCGATTCCGTCGAACTTCGGCATTTTTAAGTCCGTAATGACGAGGTTGAATCGCGTCTCGCGGATGAGCGCGATGGCCTCCTCGCCATCCGCCGCGGTGGTGAGATCCCAGCCCTTGTCCGACATCGCGGCATGGAGAAGCGATCGCATGCTCTCCTTGTCGTCGACGATGAGCAGTCGGGGATTTCCTGTCTTATCGGAGGTCACCGGTGTCTCCCTTGTGACAATGGCATGGGTGTGGTTTCGCAGAATTCTTTGAAGCCGGAACGCTTCTTCTCACTGACCCATTCTGTCTCGCATTTATGGCAAATAAACATGGCACCGCCTCGTAAATCCCACCCTACGAGAGTATTGATTCACCGCGTCGGAGTCAACTCTTAACGAAACCGAGTTGGACCGAGGCGGCATTTCCTATACACTTGCTCGCGAAAGTACTTTACGGGAAGGTGGAGTGAAGTTATGGTAGACGAACAGTTGCTGAAGATCCTGGTGTGCCCTGAGAACAAGACGCCCGTGGCGCTTGTCGAGGCGGATGTTATTGAGCGGGCCAATGCGGCCATCAATACGGGGAAGCTCAAGAACCGCTCTGGGTCTGTAGTCGAGGAGAAGATTGATGAAGGCCTCCTCCGCGAAGACAAGGCGTATTTGTATCCCATCCGCGATGGCATTCCGATTATGCTCATCGACGAAGCTATCCCCTTCGACCAATTGTCCTAGCGCGTTATCCTAGCGCGCGCGGGGATTGGGGCGCGTGTTCACGCGTAGCGCCCGCACGAGGACCCACACGAGCGCGTAGTTCAGCCGACCGCGAAGCCGCCGCATCACCGTCGATAGTACAACGGTGGGTAGCGTGGCCCGCAATGGGATGATCTTTGCACGCGGCGAAATGGAATACCGGGTCGATGCGCCGCTCAGCGCGGATAACGCCTCGAGCTGACCGCTGCGAAACATAACGGCGAAAACGTCGTAGCGCCCCGCCCGAATCAGCCGCGCTAATTGAATACACGCACCCGGCATCCGTAGCGAGTAGCGCTCGCGCTCGGTCGTGATGAAGTCGTCGGCCACATCGCGCGCCGCCTGCGGCACCGGATAGTCTGGGGGAATGATGCCGACGAGATGGGCGTCGGGAAATTTGGATCGCATGGCCTGGAGGGCCGTGAGAAAATGGGGTCCCGCGCTGTAGTAGACGCCGACACGCGATGGTTGCCGAGGCGATTGCGCGTTCATAGTCCCGTGCCTTTGCTCATAATCCCATGCCCTTCAAGACGGCGGGGTAATGGGTTGAGATGATCCGATCCCAATCGTAGTTTTCCTCGACGCGGCGTCGGCCTTTTTCCCCCATCTCGCTACGAAGGGCGGCGTCGTCCAGCAGGGTATTCAATTGTTTGGCCAACCCTGCGCCGTCCGCGCGGTCAAAGAGGAAACCTGTTTCCCCGTGAGACACGATCCCTTGAAGGCCGCCTACACGGCTTGCGCAAACGGGCCTACCGGAGGCCATGGCTTCGACCGCGACGATTCCGAATGGCTCCTCCCACAACGAAGGAACGACGCAGATGTCCGACTCGGCGTATAAGGCCTGCAGCTCATCGTGATCGCGCCAACCGATTGAGCGAAACCAGTCGCAATTCAGCGAGTAGTCGGTATGCGTTGCCCATATTTCGAAGTCGGTGCGTTGCTCAGACAGGATTGAACCGGCCTCCCGCATGGTAGCGAGGCCCTTCATCGGGTCCCCGACCCGACCGGACATGAGGATAACTTTCTTGTCCGCGTCGGTGCGCGTGGGAGGGGGCGAGGCTTCGAAGGCGGAGGCATCCACACCGCCGGGCAACACATGCACATCGGCGACGTAGGTTTCGATGTGTTTTTTTTGGATTTCGTTGTACACGATTGCGGAGTTCAAATTCCCCAGCGACGCGACCAAGCGCC
>JAPYPO010000215.1 GCA_029937645.1 Candidatus Hydrogenedentota bacterium | reverse complement strand
TTCTCAACCCAGGGTGGCGCGCTTCGCGCTGACCCTGGGCTGAGGAATTTAACGCCTTCAGCGTAAACTGCCGAAGGGTAACGGCAATGAAGGGTTTCCAAAAACTTTCAGCGGTCGTAACAGAACTGCACCCTTACCTTTTGACGTCGTCGTAGGTGCCCCACTCCTGGAATGGTGTCTCTTTGGTTGGGCGAGGGGGGGCTGCGTGGCGGATTGGGCTCGACGGCTCTGGTCGGATGTTCGGATGGGCGGCACCGACGATGGCCTGTGGGATGGCCTGTGTGATGGAGAGCGCTGCTACGGTTCGGATCGCAGCGACTCCTGTGTAACGATCTGTTTGACGATGGTGTTGGGGCGGTCTTTGACTTGGAGAAATACGCGGCCCACGTAGAAACCGACGAGACCAATCGACAAGATAATCAGGCCGCATAACAGCCACACCGAAACCAGCACGAGGCTCCAGCCTTCAATGGTCGAATCGAAGATGGCCAGGCGAATAGCGAGGATGCCCGCGAGTATCAAGGATAGCGCGGAAACGGAAAGTCCCAGGCCGGCGACGTAGGTAAGTGGCTTGTTTGTGAACGAGAGCAAGGCGTCCATTGCCAAGGTGAGCTTGCGCCTGAGCGTATAGGTCGTGCTGCCTTTGTCGGATTTCTTGCAGGGCACGCCGCGTTGGTTGTACCCGACCAGTTGGAATACGCCGCCCAGAAAAACGTGGGACTCTTGAAAGGTCATGAGATCACGCACGTAGCCCTGTTTCATCAGACGTGCCATCAACATATTGGGAGGGATTTCGAGGTCGGCCATTACGTTGATGATGCGGTAGAACAACGCGCCGGACCAGCGTTCGAAGGCCTTGCCCTTGCGCGCGGCCATGTAGCCGTAGATGACATCTAACTCCGGTTCTTGCTGCAGGGCCTCGTAGAACTCGGACAGAAGTTCGGGATCCTCTTCCAGATCGGAATCGAGCATGAATACGTAGTCGCCCGCGGCATGGTCCAGGCCCGCCATCAGGGCCTTGTGTTGTCCGAAATTGCGCGACAGCACGATGAGCTTTACCTTGGGGTCCGTTGCGATGAGGGCACGCACCGCATCTCCCGAGCCTGCGGGGCATCCATCGTCCACGAATATGAACTCGTAGTCATCCGTGATCGATTCGAGCGTCGCGCAGCTGCGATCGTAGAATGTTTGAACGTAGGGCGCTGCATGATAAAGCGAGGTGACGATAGAGATATGGGGCATAGCGGCGATCTTTCGGTTTTGACGCATCCGTCTGGAGGTCGTTGCGCATCGTACTGGACCAGCGATCCGCGAGTCAATACAGCCCCCCTCTTGTGGCGATCCGGGTTTAGGCTGAAGCGGGCGTGAGTAGGCCTGTCCGTCTAAGCGGAGACTTCGTGAGTGGTTTTCGGGCAGGTTTAGGAATCTGATCGAAATTACTTTGCCAAATTCGATGACGGAGTTGCTCGTGGTCTGGAAACGATAGGCGTGCTAAAAGCGTTTGCCCTGCGCTTAACCAACATCCCCCTTGATCCCCCTTCAAAGGGGGACTATCGTCTCCATATTGACGACTCTAGCTTGACCGGTGTTCCTTTGCCTCGCGGAGGAGCCTCGAAAATAAAAAGAAGAAAACGGCAGCTACGCCTGCTATTATCCAAAGGTATTTCATTACAGGGCTGCGAAGTATAAATTTTTGTTGGTTGACTCGTTCCACAAGGATGGAGAATCGCAATGAATAGACGATCTTTTTTGCAGACAGCCGCAGCATCAGTGGCAGCGACAACGGCGTTCGGGGAAGCCTCCGCCAAGCCGCCGGTTCGATATCCGGACCCGGCGGTCGAGATAATTGACAGCGACCGATTCAAAGCGTCAAAGCTCGCGGCCGTGGAGACGTTGTACACGGGGACGCGCTGGGGCGAAGGGCCGGTGTGGTTTGGCGATGGTCGGTACTTGATCTGGAGCGACATTCCGAATAACAAGCTAATGCGTTGGGATGAAGAAACGGGCAACGTTAGCGTGTTCCGCCAGAATTCCAACAACACGAACGGTAACAGCCGGGACCTGCAAGGGCGTCTGATTTCGGCCGAAATTCGCCGGATTACGCGCACCGAGTATGACGGATCGATTACGGTGCTGGCGGACAAGTACGACGGCAAGCTACTCATCGGGCCGAATGACTTGGTCGCGCACCCGGACGGCCATATCTGGTTTACCGACCCCGGCTATGGAACGATGGGGCTCTACCAGGGAATCATTGCCGAGCACGAGTTGCCCGCCACGGTCTACCGCCTCAATCCCGATACGGGCGACATCCAGGCAGTCGTCCATGTGGAGAAGCCGAATGGGCTGTGTTTCTCGCCGGATCATAAGACGCTTTATGTGTCGGATACGGGGGCGTCTCACAAGAAGGGACATCCGCGCACGATTCTTAGTTACGATGTTGTCGACGGAAAAACGCTGAAGAACGAAAAGGTTTTCCGCAAGATGGCCCCGGGTGGCTCGGACGGTATCAAGTGCGATATTCACGGCAACGTTTGGTCGAGCGCGGCGTGGGCGGGTGAAGGGTATGACGGCGTCCACGTCTTTGCGCCTGATGGCGATGTGATCGGTAAGATTTTTCTGCCGGAGGTATGCGCGAATCTCTGTTTTGGCGGCCCCAAGCTTAACCGAGTGTTCATGGCGTCCAGTCAGTCGTTGTATTCTCTGTTTATCGAGACGAAGGGCGCGCAAGTATGGTGAACTGATTTATGGTGAGCTGATTCACCAAGACTGCGACCGTTGATTTATTTGCCCTGGAAGGGTTTGGCCATGTGGTTGAACCCTTTCGGGGCAGATTGTTTTTGTTGCGCCTTGAACCGGCATGTGGTTCTCCGCGAAGATCACGGGATGGATTCTGGCCGCAAGATCATCCACATCGATATGGACGCGTTCTATGCGTCGGTGGAACAGCGCGACAACCCCGAGTTGCGCGGGAAGCCGGTAGTTGTCGGGGGCGACCCGGAGAAACGCGGGGTCGTATCCACGGCCAGCTACGAAGCCCGCGCTTTCGGCATCCACTCAGCAATGCCCACTTCGACCGCCAAGCGCCGTTGTCCTCACGCGATTTTTGTGCGAACCCGGTTGGATGTGTACGTTCAGGTATCGCGCGAAATTATGGAGATCCTCCGCTCGTATGCCGAACTCGTCGAGCCGGTCTCCATCGACGAGGCGTATCTTGATGTAACCGAGAATAAAAAGGGCATTGCCTTCGCATCGCAAATCGCGAGGGAAATTCGTGAGGAGATCCGCCGGCGCACGGAATTGACGGCGTCGGCTGGCGTGGGACCGAATAAGTTTATCGCCAAGATTGCGTCCGATATGGATAAGCCAGACGGCCTTACGGTGATTCGGCCTGAAGAGGTGGAGGCGCTCCTGGAAGACTTGCCGGTCCGAAAGGTCCCCGGGATTGGAAAGGTGACGAATGAGAAGATGGAAGCGCTCGGTATCCACACCGTAGGCGGCCTTCGAAAGAAATCGGTAGAGGAACTCGTCGCGGCCTTTGGGAAAGCCGGAACGTGGTACTACTCCCTCTCCCGCGGTCAGGATGACCGCGCGGTAGGGACCTCGGGCGTTCGAAAATCGATCAGCGCGGAACGAACCTTCGCCGAAGACATCAGCGATCTAAGTACGATGAGGGATGCGCTGCGAACGATCGCTCGGCAACTCGAAGGACGAATGGCCAAATCCGGCGCAAAGGGAAAGACGATTACCCTTAAGATCACGTATGCCGACTTCAAGAAAAATACGCGGAGCGAGACCCAAAACGATTTCGTCGAAGACGAGAAGACGCTCTACGAAACCGCCGCGCGGCTCCTAGGTGAAAGCGACGCGCTCGACAGCCCCGTCCGCCTACTCGGAATCGGAGTCTCGAACTTGGATAACCAGCCCGCGCCCGTCGAAACGCCGTCGGCCCAGATGACTTTTCCCTTCTACCATCTCGACTGATGTGGCTGACCCGAGTAATCTCCGTCATTGAAATCATCCCGGAACGGCCCACCTTCGTTAGCACGCCTATGTGGTCGCAGTAAATCAGGCGTCGCTATAGCCCTGCGGGGATGATGAGCATGGCGATACACGTCACGACGAAGCAGACCGCCGCCACAAGGAAGGTGTAGCCGACCATGTCGCCGAATTTTAGGCGGGTAACGGCTAGGATCGGGATGGCAAAGAAGGGTTGAATGAGGTTGGTCGTTGAGTCGCCGTACATATACGCCAGGACCACGGTCTTGACGGACACCCCCAGTTCCTGTCCCGCTGGAATCAAGTAGGGCGCTTCGATCAGCCACTTGGAACCGGCGGAGGGCACGAAGAGGTTGGTGATGCAGGCGTACACGTAGACGACCAGGGGAAACGTCTCTTGGGTTGCCGTATTGGCGAAGAATTGGGTGAGCCATTCGCCGAGTTCGGTTTCGTTCATGATGCCGAAGATGCCCGCGTAGAATGGAAATTGCAAGATGATGCCCCATGCGGCGCCGACCCCTTCTTTACACGCGTTTACGAAGGTGTCAGGACGGCCATGCAGGGCCAGTGCCACGAGGAGAAAAACGGAATTGTACGCGTTGATGGTCCAGGTGTTTCCGAAGCCGTCATGGTACATGGCGTGGCCAAGCGGATAGCCGATGAGCACGATGGCCAATAGAATCCACAGGCGCGAACGTTCGAGGATCGCGGCGGGAGCGCTGGAATGTTCCGGCACTTCGGGCGGCCGGGGCATGATGGCTTCCACCTGTTCCTCCGTGAGGGTTTGTGCGTTGCCGCGTTTGGGATGGAGCGCGGCTGTCGCGATTGTACCTACGAGTGCGATGACGACCATGTAGGCGAGATTGAAGGGCGCGAAGAGTGTTTCCGTTACCGGAATGAGCGCCTGAACGATAGGGGGTCCGGAGGCGGGTTCGAGGAGCGGGTTGCCGGGTGTGGCGAGCAGGAGTGGCGCGGATCCGGATAGGCCCCCGTGCCAAATGGTTCCCAGGCCGAGGAAACACCCGGCGATGAGTAGGCGAATATCGGCGTGCGGATTGCGGCGGCATAAGAAGGGAACGAAGAGCGCGCATGCAACGAGGCAGATGGCCCAATTGAAATAAGAGGTCACTAGCGAAAAGGCACAGGCCAAGAGGACGGCCTGCACGGGTTTTTCGGGATTGGGCAAGCCGGCTAGTTTGTCTAAGAGATTGAAGATGGGCCTCGATGCGACGCAGGCGTGGGCGGCGACCATGGCGATGGTGAATTGCATGGCCAGTTCGAGCAGGCCCCACACGCCCGCGCCCCAGGCCAATACGGTTTCTTCAACACCGACATGGGGGCCGAGGATGGCTACGATCATGGTGAACGCAGTGAGGATCATGCATACCACCCACGAATCGGGTATCCACCTTTCGGTGAGGCGTGATAGGCCGCTACCCAAATCGCGGAAAATATCGAGTATGGCGTTCATAGTAGGTTCCCTTTTCCCATCCCCGGAAAAAATGCAATCCTAGTGTAAGACGCCAGGGATAGCAAGGGAGCGACGGAGATTGTGTCAGCCCTGTGGCGATGCTCATGGAAAGCGGCGAGAAATAAGACGTGCAAGTTTAGGGGCGGGAGCGTATAGTCGTCGAATAGAGGGATGTGCTCTTGTCGATACCGGAGAGGATTCTCTATTCGAGGCGATAGGGTACAGGACCTGGAACCCATCTAGGGGGCTAACGAGCGGGAGGGAAGCAAGCATGAATGACGGCTTTTCAATATCCGAAGCTCTGAAGTACGGTTGGACCAATACCAAGGCGAATTTTGGGCTGCTAATCGGCGTACTCCTGTTCAATGGTATCGTTGGGATTATCGCATCGGTTCCATCTAACCTCGTGGGCCCGGAGTCTCTGCTGTCGATCCCCTTTGGTATCGCTGCGGCGTTGGTTAACTATGGCCTGATGATGTGCCTCATCAGTTTATGCCTGAAAATCACTGATGAAGGATCGGCAAGATTCGGTGATTTATTCGAACCGCTGCCGCTCTTTTTCAACTTCGCCGGTGCGATGATACTCACCGGCATTGCCACAGTGATTGGGTTCGTGTTTCTAATTATCCCAGGAATCTTTATCTTCACGATACTTTTTTTTGTGCCGTATGTTGTAGTCGATGAAAAACGAGGGATCCTTCAGTCGTTGACGCGGAGCGCCGAATTGAGCAAAGGGATCAGGCTCCAGCTATTTTTATTCTTCCTCGTGCTCATGGCGGTTAATGTGCTGGGTGTTATGGCGTTTGTAGTGGGCTTGCTCGTTACCTTTCCCGTAACCTATCTCGCATCCGCTTATGTTTATCGAACGGTGAATTCCCGACAGGAATTAGGGCAATCGGTGCAGGAACCCTAGACGGTGTCAGAGCACATCGGGCCGCGCTCCGCTCAATTTAGTTCGAGCAACTGAAACGCCGCATTCTTCATACGCCTGGGCACGCGCTTGCCGCGCGAGGTTCCCGCGAGAAACATCGGGCTTTCCTTGGTATTGCGAAAGCAGAATTTTCGCGGGAGGCTCGTATACACGGAGCGCGGAGGCGTTACATAGGCCCTCTTCACTCGGGCCATGCTGTTGTAGTCGTGATAGAAGATGCGCTTGAGGCCCAATTCCTCACGCAGGAACCAAACCGTCGCGGCCAACATCGCCTCGCCCCAGATCTTGGAGTGCGGGAGTAGGATTTCCTTGACGTAGGTATGCAGAACGTTCCGCATTCGTAGGATCTCGCTTCTCTTCTTGAGGTCAAGTTCGCAGAAGTCAGGACGTTCAGCTCGGTTGCGATACCATTCGTATTCGTCCAGGGCCTCCCGCAACCAGTCATTCTGGATTTCCTCGATGAGCGCCTCCCCGCTCACGAGATCGATGTCCAGGCGCGCCCACGCCATAGTCAGGAATCCCTTGCGTGCGATGGGGTGAAAGTCCCACTGAAATGGGTGGGATC
>JAPYPO010000785.1 GCA_029937645.1 Candidatus Hydrogenedentota bacterium | reverse complement strand
TATGATCCCAAAACCTACGTCAACCTTCGCCGCGCTGCAAACATGGGCTGGCAGCACCGGGGCGTGACGTATTGGAATGACGGCGCGGATGGCCGGATTCTGATTGCGGTCCACGACTTGCGCTTGATCGCGCTTAACGCCAAATCGGGCGCGCTCATTTCTGGCTTTGGGAATGATGGAATTGTGGATTTGAGTACCAGCCTCGGTCGCCCTGTCAGCCCCAGAGTGATCAGCCACTCTTCCCAAGTCGCTATATGCCGCGACACGATTGTCGTCGGGCATGTGGTGCAAGATGGCGTGAATGTAAAAGAAGGAGCGCCCGGCCATGTCCGCGGATTTGACGTGGAGACCGGCGCGTTGAAATGGGTATTTCACACGATTCCACAGGAAGGTGAATTTGGGAATGAAACGTGGTTGGAAGACTCGTGGAAATATACGGGCGCTGCCAATCAGTGGACTCAAATGGCGGTGGATAACGAACTGGGCTACGTTTACCTTTCGACAGGAACGCCCACGAGCGACTTCTACGGTGGCCATCGGCCCGGCGACGGACTATTCGCCGAGAGTATCGTTTGCGTCAACGGCGAAACAGGAGAGCGGGTGTGGCACTTTCAGGCTGTACACCACGGCCTCTGGGATTACGACTTTCCAGCGGCGGCCAATTTAATGGATATCACCGTCGATGGCCGCAAGATCAAGGCGTTGGCGCAAATAAGCAAACAGGCATTTACCTACGTATTCAACCGCGAAACCGGTGAACCCGTTTGGCCTATCGAAGAGCGCGAGGTGCCTCGCAGCAAAGTGCCCGGCGAATATACTTCGAAGACGCAGCCCTTCCCCACCAAGCCTCCCGCCTTCGACCAACAGGGCATCACGGAAGCCGATCTCATAGACTTTACACCCGAGTTACACGCCGAGGCCGTGGAAATCCTCAAGAGATATGCGCCCTCATCGTTGTTCACGCCGCCCGGAGTCGAAGGTGTCGGCAAACTCGTCATTATGGTGCCGGGCGACGGCGGCGGCGCCAACTGGCCCGGCGCGGGCTTCGATCCCGAATCAGGCCGCCTCTTCGTTCCCTCGCGGACAGTGCCTGCGGTCTTTACCGTCAAGAAGGGCGATGCGAGCCGCACCAATTTCGATTATGCTCCAGCACAATGGGGCTCCGGTGTTCCCGGCCCTCAAGGACTGCCCATTCTCAAGCCCCCTTACTCCCGCGTGACCGCGATCGACATGAACCTTGGCGATCACGCATGGATGCAGGTACATGGGCAAGGGCCGACCGCGCATGAGGCTCTCAGGAAACTCAACCTCCCCCCCCTGGGAAGCAGCCGCTTTCCGGCCGGGGGGCCTTTAGTAACCAAGACGCTTCTCTTTGTGAGTAAAGGCGGCCGCGGTGGCGACGATGATCATGCGGAGCGTCACGTCAGCGTTTACGACAAGGATT
>JAPYPO010000214.1 GCA_029937645.1 Candidatus Hydrogenedentota bacterium | reverse complement strand
GTTGGGTAAAATTCTCGGAGTTGGTGTGGCGCGCTGGATACAAACAGTATTCAGTGACGACAGTAAATTATGGTTCGCAGGGAGGGGTGTCTCATGAATATCGTCCAATCAGTGCGTTGGGTTATCTCAGCCGCAAGTCTTCTATGTGCCTTCGCCGCCTCTGGCGACGTGTGGTACGTCGACATAGACAACGGACCCGGTACCGAAGACGGTACGTCCTGGGCCACGGCCTTCACGACAATTCAGCCGGCGATCGACGCGGCTGCAAATGAACCGGATGCATCGCCCGGCGAAGTATGGGTTGCCGAGGGGACCTACGCAGAAACGCGCGTTAGTTTTCCCGAAGGCGATGGAGTGGATACGGGATCGCTTGTCCTCTTTGGCGGAGTTGCGCTGTATGGAGGGTTCAACGGGAGTGAATCAATACGCGAAGAACGGAATCCCGCTCTGATGGAAACGATCATCGACGGAACTTTCTCAAGGGGAGGGAGCCCTGCCTACCACGTAATCGTAGGAGTGGGCGATCGCGGGACCCTGACCCTTTACGGATTCACCGTAATCGGCGGAGCCGCCACGGGATCGGGGGCGGCGGGTGAAGGCGGCGGCTTGCTCAGTGTGAATGCCTCTTTCTCTATTAGAAACTGCCGGTTTCTTGCCAACCATGCAGACGGAGATGGTGGCGCAATAAAGTTTTCGGCCGGGTTTTCAGCTGCTATCAACGAATGTCACTTTCAGGACAATACTTCATTGGGGTTCGGCGGCGCTGTCAGTTTCCGGGATGGATATGTGGTTATGAGGGACAGCGATTTCATCGATAACGATGGTCATGAAGGAGGGGGGGTGCACGGTTTTCGAACTGATGCTCTGATCACGGGTTGCCAGTTTATTCGAAACCGTTGCGATACCATAGGTGGAGGATTGGGATGGTACGGCGGTGGGATTAATCTCAGGGAAGGCCACTTTATTGAGAATGAGGCCAATATAGGAGGCGGTATTGAAATACACGAGACGGAGACGAACGCGGATGTGGTCAACTGCCTGATTGCCGGCAACCTGGCCGCAAGCGGGGGCGGCGGTATCGCATTTGGATCTCAGCTTGCGCACGTCGTGCATTGTACAATTACGGGAAACACATCCCTCGCAGGGGGCGGCGGCGTCAATCTCCAGAACTCCGGCGTGCTCTTTCATGGTACTATTGTGAGTCATAACACGGGGTACGGCATTTTCGAAGCGAACGATGGCGAAGATCCCTCCGCTCGATATTCCTTGTTCTTCGAAAACTCCTTAGGCGATTACTTTGATAAAGATACGCAACAAATCTTAAACGGTGCATCCGAGATGATGGCGGCCCTGCCCTTTTCGACGGGCATTGTTGACGGAGACCCGGCGTTTCAAGACCCCTCGAAGGGTAATTTTCGTTTGACGCTCGCTTCGGCCGCAATTGATTCTGGATCCGTATACTTATTTGGCTTAGGCGCGCCGCCGATCGATATCGATGGAAATGCGAGACGGTATGGGGATGCTAATGCTGACATCGGCGCCTATGAGCTTACGTCCTTCCAACTTCTTGGCGTAGAGCCCATGGAAGGCCCCATGGGTGGCGGGAACCGCGTGGAGATACTTGCCTTCCTTGACGGTGTTCCCGAAGATGCACCGTTGGCGAACTTCGATGTTTCCTTTGGGGATATGGAGGCGTTCATTGAAGACATCACGTTCAATACGGGAGAAATCCCAAGTCGGATAAGTGTTACCGCGCCCACGCAGGATTTTCTTGAGGACTCGACCGTCTCGGTAACGGTTACCGAGAGCACGGTGGCGCAAGAGGGATTCACGTTACCCGAGGCGTACGAGTACGTGTTCGAGTTGGGTGAAGGTGTCCTCATAAATTCTTGGTCCGGGGACGTAGACGCTCGAGACGATCTGGGCGGAAACGATGGCGTTTTGATCAACGGCGCGCAGGCGGGAGTTTCGGGTCAGCTTGGGGGCGCATTCCAATTTGACGGTGTCGACGACTACGTCCAGGCACCATCCACAGAGCTTCCAACCGGGAACGAGGACAGAACGCTCATCGCTTGGGTCTATATTGATGCGTTTGGTCCCTATCAGACATTTTTTGCCGGGTACGGTAATTTCGGAACATCGCATCAGTCCTATGCGCTAGGAGCCCTTGAAGGTGACAATGTGCTGTTTTTTTCTCAATGGGGCGACGCGCTGTTTGGGCCTTCACTGGAAGCCGGGCGTTGGTATCACGTGGCTGTAACGAATGTCGGAGATTTCGCCAGGTTGTACCTTGATGGAGTGGAAGTGGAGAGCGGATCGCTCCCGATCAACACCGCCACGAATTCAGACTTCTTCATCGGGAGCTCGCCAAGCCAAACGCATCGGCTGAATGGCCGGGTTGACGAAGTAAAAGTGTTCAACTTGGCGCTCAGTAGCGGTCAAATCATTGCAGACTTTGATGCTGGAGCATCGGGAGAGGGAGAAGGCTGCGGAATCGATCATGCACATGTGGGCCAAATTGCTGAGTTAGTCACCCAGGCTCACGATGTATCAGGAACCGCTCGAATTGTCGACAACTGCACGATAGTGATAGAGAATTTTAGTTACGATGGCACCGGACTCGATGTCCGTGTCTACGGATTCGAAGACGCAGCGTTTACAGGTGGAGTTTCCTTGTCAGACGACCTGCGGCGCGATACGCCCTACATAAATGAGACCCTTACCGTGACGGTGCCGGATGGCGTTACCCTCGACGACGTTGCGCTGATCAGTATCTGGTGCGTACCTGCGGCCACGAGTTTCGGCGATGGACTCTTTGAAGGTGTGGGCGAAGGAGAAGGTGAGGGTGAAGGAGAAGGCGAGGGTGAAGGAGAAGGCGAGGGTGAAGGCGAGGGTGAAGGCGAGGGTGAAGGCGAGGGTGAAGGCGAGGGTGAAGGAGAAGGCGAAGGAGAGGGTGAAGGAGAGGGTGAAGGAGAGGGTGAAGGAGAGGGTGAAGGAGAGTTGCCCCTCGAATTATGCGAAGCCTTAGAGATGACCCGCGTGGAATTAGAGCAGTTTAAGCTCGATTTCACCGTTGGTGATGATCTTGATGGCGATGGGGTTCCCGAAGCGTTTACGCTCGCATTGGTTGCGTTCGTGTGCGACATGGCTGTTGGAGAAGACGTGCAGTCGGCAACGATGAATGCCTTCGACATCAATTTGGACGCACTAAATTCGGAACCAGAGCTTGATCCCGTTTCTGAGTATAAGCACGCTTTGGCGGCACTGATGCTGATATCACAAGACACGCAAAGCGCGGTTCACGCCCGCCTCTCTCAAGATGGAATTACTCTGGCAGGAACCTACGAAGCAGTCACCGTTTTAGAGGGAGTGTTCATGCCCTCCGCAGTGCAGGGCTTGAAACTCGCCGAAGGCTACGAAGTCTTCGATGCATCTCTTAAATCGGCCAACGAGCCCTATTCCGCCACCGGCGATTTCGACGGGGACGGCGACTCCAACTTGACGGAATACAACGCCATCGTCATTGATGGGGGCGGTACAGTGGATGATTTCGTAGTAGCAGCCAGCGACCCCCTAAACCTCCCCGGCGAGGGCGAAGGTGAGGGCGAAGGTGAGGGCGAAGGTGAGGGCGAAGGTGAGGGCGAAGGTGAGGGTGAAGGCGAGGGTGAAGGCGAAGGAGAAGGCGAAGGAGAAGGCCCGCCTCCCGTATGCGGCGCGTCGCAGTCCGGTACATCTTCAAAAGCGGCGATGGGCGACCTGTTGTTGATTCTGGCCGCATCGTTGGCCATTGCTGGATTTAGGCGGCGCAAGCATTTTGGTTAGGTTGACTGTCGTGCGGGACGGTGTACTTGAGTCTCTGAGAGAACGGCAAGATCGTTTGCAATATGCCGACGAAGTCATCCGCGTCAGTCGCCGCGCGAAGAAAAAGAAAAAAGCGGGCGAAAAGGTAAAATCATGAAAATCTAGATTCTGGCACAATTAGATGCGTTTGCCCTGGGCTGAGGAGTAATGCGCCTTCAGCGCACGGTACTTCCTTACCGCTCTTGGGAAAATCTACCGTAAGCAAGCGGAGAATAGGTCAAAGCGAGGCGCCTATCCCGGAATTCAGTGAAGAGCCAACAAGTTTGAAGGTGCCACCCAAGAAGTTATCTCCTTAACAGCTTACCACCCCCGTACCGTGGGCAAATTGTGTAAGAAACTCAGATTAAATGAAAGCACCTGAATGTGGGACCGCCGCCCTGCGAGATCTGCCGATTCGACGCCTACATCCACAGAAAATTGAAGAGGAAGCATTGATGAGCCGATTAATCTTGGTGAGGCATGGCCAAGCCAGTTTCTTTACCGATAACTACGACAGGCTTTCGACCCTGGGCGAACGCCAGTCCGCAGTGCTCGCCGAGCACTGGCTGGCGCAAGGCGAACGTTTGGATGCCCTCTTCTGTGGCACCCTGCAACGGCAGCGGCGCACCGGGGAAGTGGTGCGCGAGACTTTTGAGGCGGCCGGAGTGGATTGCCCAGATTTGGAGGTACTGCCGGGCCTGAATGAGTATCACGGCGATCAGGCAATGGAGCATCTGCTGCCCGAACTGAGTGAACGCGATAGCCGATTCCAGCAACTTAAGGATAACCTCGATAGCGCGGCAGAAGGTACGGAACGCTATCGAGCCTTTCACCTGCTTCTCGAAGCGGTCGTGATCGAATACATCCGAGACGATTACGATACCAACGGTTTCGAGCGCTGGCCCGAATTTTGCACCCGCGTCCGCGATGCCTTTAACGACATCCGCGGCCGCAAAGGCAGTGGCCAGAACGTGGCCGCGTTCGCCTCCGGTGGCTCCATTGGCGTGATCGTGCAGACCGTACTCCGCGCGCCTGACGTCGTCGCCGCCGAACTAAACTGGCGCATCCACAACGCCTCGACCACACAATTCACCTACAGCGGCCCTCGCATTACTCTCGACAACTTCAACGGGATCCACCATCTGACTGACCCAGAATTGGTGACCTACCGGTAGCCCCTTAAGGTGTCCAAGGAAAAGTTCGATTAAATGTCAATTCTTGTATAATCGTACGTTGTGTCTGGAAGCCCTATCGACTCTCACCTGGCCTGTGTCGCCATCTCCCGAAACAGCGTAAGTACCAGGACCGTCTACGGGACGTGTCGAGCACCAGTTTCAAAGTGTCTGAATTTGATCACCGGTTATTTAGGATCGTATATTGAAAATGAAGGTTATCGAAATTTTCGTGAGAACCACGATAGGGAAACATGGGAGTCGCACGATGTGTCATAAGTGTTCTATGTGTTTCTTTGTCTTCTTGATGGTATCCCTCCCGTGTTTCGCGCAAGGTAATGAATCAGACGAAACGGGGCTGGTAATGAATCGTGCCCTGCAGATTATCGAGACGAGCTGCTTTGAGTGTCACGATGCGCGAAACGAGATGGAAGGCGGTCTCTCGCTTACCTCCGAGTCAGGCATGCTCGAAGGGAGCGATCTCGGGCCGGTAATTGATCGGGCGAATCTTGGGTCGAGCGTGTTGCTTGAGATGCTTTCGTATCGCGATGAAGATCACGAGATGCCGCCGGAAGAACAACTGCCGCCTGCCAAAATCGAAGCGCTCACCGAATGGATATTGCTCGGCGCGCCGTGGCCGGAGCGTTCGGGCGCAGACGATGACGCCCCTCCACCGCTTATGCATGGCCTACAGTATGACGATGAGGCGTTGTGGGCCTTTCGACCGGTCGAAAGGCCGCCTGTCCCACAAACCCGCGATTCAGCATGGGCCGCCAATCCCATAGACGCCTTCGTGCTGGAAGGACTCAACCGGGCCGGTCTCGAACACGCGCCCCCGGCGGAGAAGGGCGAGCTTGTCCGGAGATTGTTCTACGATCTGACAGGCCTTGCCCCGACGACCGAGCAGTCCGCGGCCTTTGCGAACGACCCGAACCCCGATGCGTATGAGCAGGTGGTAGATTATCTACTTGCATCGGAGCATTACGGCGAGAAGTGGGGGCGGCACTGGCTTGATCTTGTGCACTATGCTGATTCAAACGGATACGAGCGCGATGTGAATAAGCCCTATATGTGGCGTTACCGCGACTACGTCATCCAGTCGTTCAACGAGGACAAACCGTATGATCAGTTTGTCGTCGAGCAGATGGCCGGTGACGAACTGGATCAGCCGGATGCGACGGATCTTACGGCAACCGGCTTCTACCTTTTGGGGCTGTGGGATGACGAACCCTCCGATGAGCTCCTTGCGCGGTACGACAATTTGAATGACATTGTAGACACGAGCGCCCAGGTTTTTCTGGGGCTTACGATGGGGTGTGCCCGCTGCCATAGCCATAAACTCGACCCTATCCCGCAATCGGACTATTACCGCTACCTATCGTTTTTTGAGGGTGTCGATACGCGGAACCGGCGCGATCGTGTTCTTCGCTACATTGGCACCCCCTTCGAGAAGCAGGTTGCTGAACAGAAGGCCCAGCGTCTGAAAGAACACCTGGAAATTACAGAGAGGGAGCTTGGCGCGCTCACGGTAGAGTTCCGCAACGCTCTGCTCGAAACCTTGCCTGAGGTTGCCGCAAGTTGCAACGTGGTGAAACCTGACTTGGAGGAGCTCACGTACCACCATTATTCGGGGAGATGGGATGCGTTGCCAGAGTTTTTGGAGTTGGAACCGGAGCGAGAGGGTTCTCTGGAGTTTGGGGTATTGGGGCTGCCGCCGAAGATTCCAAACTGGGATTTGGGCTTGACGTATGAGGGCTTGCTACGGGTGCCGGCATCGGGCGAGTACACGTTTCATATTGATGGGGTGGACGGCATTCATTTCAGTATTGATTTCATTGATTTCAAGAAAGAATTACATCACAGCTGTTTTCTGTTGAATCTAACACCCTCAAAATCAGGTCATGAGAGCCAACAGTACAGAATCTCTCAGCCCAAACCTCAAATCTACTCAATCA
>JAPYPO010000784.1 GCA_029937645.1 Candidatus Hydrogenedentota bacterium | reverse complement strand
GGCGGCGTCAGATAAAACGTGAACCGCGATTAGGATTTAGTGCGATTGCCCTGCCAGATTGCGACTGACGGCGCAGGCAACTGGGTTGTCTCGTGGCATATTCTCGGTCGCTTTGGCGAAGATGGCGTGATACTCGCATCCACGTCATTAAATTCGGGCGCCACCTGGTCAGGTCCGACAGAGATCAGCGCCTCGGGCACGGACGAACAAGCCTTTGTGGCATCCGACGGCCTGGGCAACTGGGTCGCTGCGTGGCAATCTCTGGAAAACGTGGGCAGCGCGGGCGACCTCGATTTTGACATCATCTCGGCCAGGTCAACGTCCAACGGGGCCTCATGGACAGGGCCCTCTTTGCTCAACACCACCGGCAGGTCCGATGAACACTTGGACGATCGGGACGTCCACATCGCTACCGACTTCGCCGGCAACTGGGTCGCCGTGTGGTCATCCCGGGCAAACTTGAATGATGAGCTGGGAACGGATTCCGACATCTTCGTGGCCACTTCGACGAACAACGGATCGACTTGGTCCGCGGCCACGGCGCTCAACACAAACGCCGCTTCCGATGAAGCCCCCGACTTTTACCCGCGCGTGGCGACGGATGGAGGGGGCAATTGGGTGGTGGTATGGCAGTCTTTTGAGGATCTAAATGGCACGGCGGGCGGCGATCACGATATATTCGTGTCGTCGTTCACTCTCGGAGAGGCGCAACCGGCTGTGGGCAGCGTTCGGGGCATCATCACGGGCTCTGCGGGAGATCCAATAGCGTGCGCCGGCATTAAAGTAAGATCCGCCAGCGGCTTCGTGCTTTCCAATGTGACGAATGCTCAAGGTGAATTTTATTTCGATAACGTGCCAGCGGACCAAAATACTCTTTTTGCCTACGCTCCGGGATTCCTTTCGGACTTTATTGTGTTGAGTCTCGTAGCCGGAGAGGACATCGAGCATGATATAGCGCTAGACCCGGTGCACCCCTCGTTCCGATCGGTATTTGGGGTTGCGACCGATGAAGAAACGGGTGAGCCGATTGCGGGCGCCCAGGTGGGCGCGTTCATATCCGGGATCTTGGATTCAGAAAGCGTTACCTGCTCGGAGGGCCGCTTCGAGGTGGAGCTGCCTGATTTCCCTGAGGTCGTCGAGGTACGTCTCGAAATCATCTCGAGTCGATACGAGTTTGTCGAGGAGATTCTTACTGTCGATACGGGTTCCGGGACCGAACACAACCTCAGCTTGATCCCATTGGGATTGCCGGGCAGTATCTCAGGCCATTGCACCGACGCCGATACCGCCGATCCTATTGGCGGCGCGCTGGTTGTAGTAACGAACGGGATAGATGTCGCTACGACCGAATGCAACGCCGATGGCGCATTCGATATCACAAATATTGACTTTGGCACCTATCGGATTGATGTATCCGCCGAAGGCTACGAATCACATTCCAGCCC
>JAPYPO010000003.1:39682-40869 GCA_029937645.1 Candidatus Hydrogenedentota bacterium | reverse complement strand
GTTAAATTGTTCCCAAATATCTATATAATTCCCGACTTACGTGGCGAGATGGCTGCGAATCGCGAAAACCAACACTAGATTCAGGCGGGGGAACGCATGACAGGTCAATCCAGATATTTCGCGGCGATTGTGGGGATTGCCGTATGGATGTGCACGCCGACCACGCAGGCCCCGCGGGGTGCCGCCGAAGGGGAGTGGCCTGTCTATGGCGGCGATTCAGGCAGCACCAAGTATTCACCGTTAGACCAGATCAATGCTGAAAACGTCGGGGACTTGCAGATCGCGTGGCGCTGGAAGACCGACAACTTCGGCCCGCAGACGCTCGCCAACTTTCAAGTTACGCCGCTGATGGTGGATGGCGTCCTTTACTTTACCGCGGGCCTCAGCCGCGTCGTCGTCGCTGCAGACGCCAAGACCGGCGAAACGCTCTGGATGTTCCGTCCCGATGAACCAGCCCGCTCGGGGCCACGCTCGGGGCCTGGTCGGGGCGTCGCATACTGGGCCGACGGGGAAGTTAAGCGCATTTTCGTGATCACGCGGAGCTATTCGTTGTTGTCCCTTGATGCGAGTACCGGTCGCCTTGATCCGAATTTCGGGAACAATGGCGTGTTGGATATGAAGCCCGGCGTCACGAAGAACAAAGCGCAGCAGAATCGCCTCGGATCGACTTCGCCGCCCATCGTCATCGACGATGTCATCGTTGTCGGGACGGCCATGCCGGCGCGCACGGCGACGCCCAAAGGCCCGGCGCCCCACGTCCATGGATTCGACGTGCGAACCGGCGAACGCAAGTGGGTATTTCACACGATTCCACAGGAAGGCGAGTTTGGAAACGAAACCTGGGAAGACGACTCGTGGAAACACACGGGGAACACCGGCGTATGGACCATCATGTCGGCAGACCTGGATCTTGGGTATGTGTATCTTCCGGTCGAAACGCCGACGAGCGATTGGTACGGCGGCCACCGGCCCGGCGACAATTTATTTGCCGAGAGCTTGGTGTGTTTGGACGCGAAGACTGGCAAACGAGTCTGGCACTATCAGACTGTCCATCATGGTGTTTTCGATTATGATCTGCCGGCCCCTCCCATACTCATCGATATCAACGTGGATGGCCGGGCCATTAAGGCGGTCGTACAAATCACCAAGCAGAACCTAGCGTTCGTCTTCGACCGCGTTACCGGGGA
>JAPYPO010000003.1:31555-39582 GCA_029937645.1 Candidatus Hydrogenedentota bacterium | reverse complement strand
CAGGGCACGATCGTGATGCCGGGCTCGCAGGGCGGTTCCAACTGGCCGAGCGGCTCCGTGGATATCGAAACGGGGATGTTCTACGTCACCTCGAATTTGGCCCCACAGGTCGCCGGACTACTGCAACCGGACCCGACCCGATCTGCGTTGCGGTATCGAATCTCGGACGCTATGATTATCCCCTCCCCTCAAGGCCTGCCCTTGCTGAAGCCGCCGTGGAGCAAGATTTCCGCTATCGATCTGAACAAGGGAGAGATCGTGTGGCAGATTGCCAATGGCGAAGCGCCTGACTGGATAAAGGAACACGAGGCGTTGAAGGGGAAGAATATCGACTTCTCTAAGATGGGCACCGGGGGCCGAGGCGGTATGTTGGTTACGAAGACCTTGCTCTTTGCGGGCGAAGGGGCGGGCATCTTCAATATGATGCACGAACCGGGCGGTCCCATGTTCCGGGCCATCGATAAGATGACCGGCGACATCATCTGGGAATTCAAACTGCCGGCGAATCAGTCCGGTGTCCCCATGACGTATATGCTTGATGGCAAGCAATATATCGTCGTCGCCGTTGGCGGGCGGGGGTATTCGAGTGAATTGGTCGCCTTGAAGTTGCCGGGCAGGTAAGGCTTGCTCGTAAACCTTGCTCGCTCCGCTTGAATCGCGATCCAAAAATAATGTAAATTTAGAGACTGTTTAAGAACACTATTCTGTGGCGATGCGCCGTTTTCGCCCCTCAACGCGCCGTATGGGAACCCCTGTTATGTCAAAAGACGCATTTATTATCGACGCTGTTCGCACACCCCGTGGAATTGGAAAACAAGGAAAAGGCTCGCTGGCCCATCTCCATCCGCAGCGGGTCGCCGCGGCGCCTCTGAAGGCCCTTCAAGAACGCAACGACATCAATACAAAGGAAGTGGATGACGTTATTTGGGGTTGCAGTGCGCAAAAGGGAGCTCAAAGCGGTTGCATCGGTCGGATGGCGGTGCTGGATGCGGGTTGGGATCCGACGGCCCCGGCCGTCACGCTGGACCGTTTCTGTGGTTCCGGCATCACTTCGGTCAACATGGGCGCGGCCTCTATTATGTCAGGCATGGAAGACTGTATTGTCTCCGGCGGCGTCGAAATGATGTCGTATGTGGCTACCGTCAAGGGCACCGGGCTCATGGATAGGGGCAACATGCATCTGAGGGATCTTCACCCGCAATGGCACCAAGGTATTTGCGCGGATGTTATCGCGACGCTCGAAGGCATCTCGCGCGAGGATGTGGACAACGTGGGCTACGAAAGCCAACGCCGCGCCAAAATTGCCATGGAGAATGGATACTTTGACAATAGCGTCGTGCCGGTTTACAACGACGATGGGAGCGTCGCCCTCGATCGCGACGAGTTTCCACGGCCTCAAACTACCATGGAAGGGTTGGCCGGACTGAAAACGGTCTTCGATAAATTCATGCCCGTTCCTTTTGACGAGACCGGCGAAACGTTTGACGAGCTGGTCAAACGCAACTACCCGGATCTCGAAGTTGACCATGTTCACCACGCGGGCAATTCCTCGGGCGTGGTCGATGGCGCGGCATGTCTGCTGTTGGCGTCGCCGGAGTACGCGAAATCCCAAGGCTGGAAACCGCGGGCGCGCATCGTCGCCATGGCCAACATGGCCGGTAGTCCGACGCTCATGCTTAACGAACCGGTGCCGGCCGCAAAAAAGGTCCTGAAGAAGGCAGGCATGACGCTCGACGACATCGATCTCATAGAAATCAACGAGGCCTTCGCGGTCGTCTCCCACAAGTTCATGCGCGATCTCGAACTGGACCCGGCCAAGTGCAATGTTAACGGCGGGGCCATCGCGCTAGGCCATCCCATCGCCGCAACAGGCTCGATTCTGATCGGAACGCTGCTCGATGAACTCGAACGCCGCGATCTCTCGACCGGCCTCGTCACCATGTGCGCGGGCGGCGGCATGGCTCCGGCAATTATTATTGAACGAGTTTGACTCATGGTTAGGCCACCGACTCTGCCGGCGTGAATTTATGAGGCTTCGGCGTCGGGGCCACCTTATTTTTTAGTCTAATCGCCAAGCACAACTGGGACTATCCGCTCCCTTGTACCTTCGCTCCGAAGGCACAGCTTTCCCTCTGAAGGCACAAGGGAGCGCGGGCGTCTCACCCGCTGTAAATGGAGGGCAGGATGCCCTCCCTCCCCTTCTTTTTGATGGCCCCCGTTCTCAAGAACTTTTCGATTATGCTGTGCGTGTCCCCCCGATTTTGGGAAATGGTGGTATAATGATTATGGGAATGGTTAAACGATTCCCCTTCGAAAGGAGGATAGCTTCAAGTGAGCTTATCCGAGATTGAAACCGAAAGGTCTGCTGCAGAGGCGACTTTCCAAGGTGAAGGAAAGGCCTCATAAGAGAGCACGCGCTTTCTGTTGCAGACTTTTCGGCGTTTTTTATGTTGAGTTCGCCGATCCTCCGTCGCTTCGCACTGTAGCAACTCGCGGGCACGCTCCCCTCTGCGGCGCTGTGAATGCCCCGCCTCATCCCCAATGCTTTTCTGTATTGGCTTTTCTGTATGGTCGCTCTCTGCCCGCAGTCCTTTTCGCTGGGGCTGGCTTATCCCGCCGAGCTGTTGGATTAATCCCTGAATTGTTAAGGCGCGGGACGGGTGCGTGATCATGGTAGAATGATCAATTGATCTTGAGTATTTGGGCCTGCCCCGGATTCTCTCAAGTTAACCAATGGAGCTTTTCGGAAATGATGCGACGTTTTGTGACGTTCCTCTCCCTAATCGCCGTGCTAATCGCCGGCTTGCCGCTGCCTGGGTGTTCGAGCCCGGATGCGGTGGAAACCATTCCAACACAAGACCCGGTTGAGGGTCCTGCGGATACGGAGGAATCAGCCTTGCCAGAACCAGCACATACACATACAAACCGCCTCATCGACGAGACGAGCCCCTACCTGCTTCAACACGCCCACAACCCCGTCGATTGGTATCCCTGGGGCGAAGAGGCCTTCGCCAAGTCCCGTGACGAAGGCAAACCCATTTTCTTGAGCATCGGCTATTCCTCGTGCCACTGGTGCCATGTGATGGAGCGCGAGTCCTTCGAGAATGAGGAAATCGCCGCTTACCTTAACGAGCACTTCATCAGTATCAAGGTGGACCGCGAGGAACACCCGGAAGTTGACGACATCTATATGGCCGCCGTGGTGGCGCAGACCGGCTCAGGCGGTTGGCCCATGTCCGTATTCTTGAACTCGGATCTTAAGCCGTTTTATGGCGGAACCTATTTTCCGCCGGAGGATGCTTTTCAGCGGCCCGGCTTCAAATCGCTCTTGAAGCAGATAGCAAACGTGTGGAAGGAAGAACCGGACAAAGTCGCCGAAATCGCGACGCAACTGACCAGCGCCATCAACGACCGCCTCACGCGCCAAATGGGCGGCGGCGCGCTGACGAAGGATCTCGTGTCCGGCGGGGTGAAACAGCTTGGCGGTTCCTTCGACCCGACCTACGGCGGATTCAGCCCCGCGCCGAAATTCCCCAGCAGCCCGTCCATCGCAATCCTGTTGCGCGAACACGCGCGCACGGGCGACGCGCCCCTGCTTAACATGGCCACGGTAACGCTGGACCGGATGGCGCTCGGCGGCATGTACGACCACCTGGGCGGCGGCTTTGCCCGCTACTCGGTAGACGAAAAGTGGCTGGTCCCCCACTTCGAAAAAATGCTCTACGACAACGCGCAACTCGCGCAGGCCTATCTCGAAGCCTACCAAGTCACCAAATCGCCGTTTTACAAGCGGGTCGCCGAGGAAACATTCGAGTACGTTCTGCGCGACATGCGCGATGAGCGGGGCGGCTTTTATACCGCCGAAAACGCGGACAGCGAGGGCGAGGAAGGCAAGTTCTATATTTGGACGCGCGATGAGATTCTCGAACATCTCGGCGGCGAGGATGGCGCGTTCTTCGCCGACTATTACCGCGTGGAGGACGACGGAAATTTCGACTCGCGCGAACATTATCACGCGGGGCAAAATATACTGCATCTTGATAAACCCTTGGAAGCAACCGCCGAGGAGCAGGGTACGACTGCGGCCGAACTGGGCGAGCGTGTCGAGGCGTTGAAGGACAAGCTCCTGGCCGTTCGCGGAACGCGCGTCCGCCCCAGCCGGGATGACAAGGTTCTCGCGTCAGAGAACGCGCTGATGATCTCGGCCTTCGCAAAGGGCTATCAAGTCCTCGGCGATGATCGCTACCGCGACGCGGCGGCGGAAGCCGCGCGCTTTATCGTCACCGAATTGAAGGACGGCGACGCATTGCTGCGAAGGTACCGGAATGGCGTGAGTGGAATTCCGGCAATTTTGGACGACTACGCGTACATGGTGGTGGCGCTTATCGATGTCTACGAAACCACCTTCGATCCACAGTGGCTCGCCGAAGCGCGCGCCCTCACGGATGGAATGCTTAAGCGCTTCTGGGACGGGGAGACGAATGGCTTCTACTTCACGTCGGAGGATCACGAGAATCTGATCGTGCGGGCGCGGTCTGCGCAAGACGGCCCGACGCCTTCAGGGAATTCCATGGCGGCGCTCGGCATGTTGCGGCTCGCGAAACTGATCGATCACGCAGACTACAACGACAAAGCGAATGCCGTCATGGAGGCCCATTACGAATACCTCGCCCTAGCCCCCGCTGGATACCTCAATATGCTGGGCGCGGTGGATTTCTTCTTGTATCCTCCGAAGGAAGTAGCGATAGTCGGAACGCCCGGAAGCGACGGCGTGAACGCCCTGTTGTCGGCCCTTCACGGCGACTTTGTGCCGAACAAAGTCGTGGCCTTTATTGACCCCTCCAGCGACGACGCGGAATCAATTGGTGAGCAAATACCGTTATTAATGCACAAGACGCTCATTAAGGGTCAAGCGGCGGCGTACGTGTGCAAGAATTTCGCGTGCAAGCTGCCGGTCACAACGCCCGAAGCATTCCTGGAACAACTCGGAGATTGATGGTGACCGCCAAAAGCATTTCGCGCTACGCAACCCGAACGCTTACGCGGATCACGGGCACCCGGTACAAACGAGGAATTTCTTTTTTCGTTGCGGCAGTTATTTTTGCGGCGGCTGCCTCGGCGCAGAGCAAAGATCCGGCGGAATTGAAACTTGAGACGGTCGTGGAATCGACCTCTGCTCATGCGGGAGGCGAGGCACGCGTGGCCTTGCGGATCAGCATGAAGGAAAAGTTTCACATCAACTCGAACACCCCGCTGGACGACTACCTCATCGCTACCGTATTGACCTTCAATCCGCCTGAGGGCATCGCAATCGGGGAAATCGCCTATCCCGATCATATCCTGCTCCAGACGGGCGGCCTGGACGAAGACCTTGCGGTCTACGAGAACGCCTTCGATATGGGAGCCGCCTTTTCGCTGGACAGCAGCATTGCCGAGGGGGAATACACGATACCCGGTTCGCTGCGGTACCAAGCCTGCGACGACAAGGCGTGTTATATGCCCCGGAACATGCCTGTCGAGTTTACCGTGACCGTCGTGCCGGAATCGCAGTCCTTGGACTTGAGAGAACCCGAACTGTTCGCCTCCCTAAATTTCGCGGGCGAGGCAATCCCCGCGCCCGACACGGAGGAACCGGGAGCCGCCGAGCAGATCGAGATCGCCGACTCCGTAGATCTACTCGCGAAGCTCGAAGGCTTTGACATCCTCGGCACGGAGGGCGGATACATGAAGGCGGACGCCTTTGCGGAATTTATTGATGCTGCCGAATCGGGAGAGAAACAAGCCGGGATGTTTGACGGATACGGGGTCATCGGCATCATCTTCATCGTGTTGGGTGGCGGCCTGCTCCTCAACCTTACGCCCTGCGTACTGCCCATGATTCCCATCAACCTCGCCATCATCGGCGCGGGCTCTCAGGCCGGATCGCGCACGCGCGGCGCGGCTCTTGGCGGGGCCTACGGATTGGCCATGGCGCTGGTATACGGCGCGCTGGGCTTGGTCGTCGTGCTCACCGACAGCACCTTCGGCGCGATTAACCAATCCGTCTGGTTCAATTTCGGCATTGCGCTGATATTCCTTCCCCTCGCGCTCGCCATGTTCGACATTATCAGCATCGACTTCTCGAAATTACAAGCCAAGCTAAACTTAAGTGGAAAAGGCAAAGGCACCTTCATGCTCGCCTTCGGCATGGGTGGCGTCGCCGCGTTGTTGGCCGGCGCTTGTGTCGCGCCCATCGTGATCGCGGTGGTCCTTTTTTCCGCCGACCTGTACGCCAAGGGGAATGCTGTCGCGCTCGCGTTGCCGTTCCTGCTGGGCCTGGGTATGGCGCTTCCCTGGCCGGTTGCGGGCGCGGGATTGTCCTTTATGCCCAAGCCCGGCGTGTGGATGGTCCGGGTGAAACAGGCCTTCGGCGTATTCATCCTGGGCTTCGGCGCGTACTATGCCTACCTGGGCTACGAGATATTATCCGTGGACGAGGACGCAGTCGCGGGCAGTGTCGAGGGCCTTCTCGAAGAGGGGTGGTACGCCTCGATGGGCGATGGCCTCGACGCGGCCGTGGCCGAAGACAAACTCGTCCTCGTCGATATGTGGGCGACCTGGTGCAAGAACTGCCTCGTAATGGACAAGACCACCTTCCAAGACGAGGAAATCCTAGCGAAACTGGACGACTACATAAAGATCAAGTACCAAGCAGAACAAACCAACGAGTCCCCCGCAAAGGATATCCTGGAATTGTTCGACGGCGTAGGGTTACCGCATTATGCAATCTTACGGCCGAAGATGTAGTCCCGACGATAGCTCAAGAACGTTCCGCCAGCCCCTCAATCTTTCAGTGCGATGAGCGACGGGTCGTATTCTTCAGGCTTCTCGTAGCCGAGCAAATTAAGCAGCGTGGCGGCTACGTTACTGAGCCCGGCCCGTATTTTCAATTCCTCATCCGTGAGGGTCCAGCGGTTTGCGCCCGAGTAGTCCTTGATGATGCAGGGCACCGGGTTGAGCGTGTGGGCGACCATGGGTTCGCGCATCCCTTTCACCTCCGTGAACATGAGGTCCGCATTGCCGTGGTCGGCTAAAATGACCGCCGCCCCACCGGCCGCCTCAAGCGCCGGAAGCAACCGGGCCAGACCAAGGTCGACCGCTTCTACCGACACCCGAATCGCCGCGCGATTTCCCGTATGGCCCACCATGTCGCCGTTCGGGTAATTGAGCCGAATGAATTTGTGCGCGCCACTCTCGATAGCGGCGATCGTCGCGTCGGTGATTTCCGCGGCTTTCATCCAGGGCCGTTCATCGAACATAACCCTATCCGAAGGCACTTCGACGTACTCCTCCAACGCCTCATCGATATAGCCCGACTTGTTCCCGTTCCAGAAGTACGTGACGTGGCCATATTTCTGCGTCTCTGAAATCGCGAACGACGTGACGCCCGACCCGCAAAGATACTCGCCCATGCTGCCCGAAACGGCAGACGGCGCGACCAGAAAATTGGCAGGTGTTTGCGTGTCGCCATCGTACTGCATCATGCCGCAGTAAAAAACATCGGGCCTTCGCTGACGGTCGAAGCGATCAAACTCGTCCGCCTCGAAGGCTTGGCTGATTTCAATCGCACGGTCCCCGCGAAAGTTGAAACAGACCACCCCGTCGCCGTCGTTGATGCGGCCCAGGGGCTCGCCGTCGTCGGTGATGACAAAACTGCCGAGGTACTGATCGGTAACATTTGGGTCTTCGCCGTAGTAGGTCTCCACGGCATCCGTGGCGGAGGCGAACTCACGGGCTTCGCCCAGGACGTGGGCCTTCCACCCGCGCTCGACGATGCTCCAATCGGCATTGTAGCGATCCATCGTCGTGACCATGCGGCCACCGCCGGAGGCGATACGGTAGTCGCGGCCGTCCGTGCTCAGGCTCGCCAGCTTCTGTTCCAGTGGCTCCAAGTAGGAAAGCGCCGAACGCGCGCCGACATCCCGGCCGTCGAGCAAGATATGAACGCGGACGCGTCCGACATTGCCCGCCGCGCAGCCGTCCAACAG